>CAZPCU010000041.1:0-7435 GCA_964585075.1 uncultured Rhodobacterales bacterium | reverse complement strand
GGAGGCGCTCGATCTCGTGCGCTCCTACTACGCCATCCCCGAGAACCAGCGCCGCCGCCTCTTCGAACTGGCGCGCGTCCTGAGCGACGCGGTCTGAGCCGCCGTGCCGGGTGGCCGGGCGCATGGCCCGCCCCTCTCGGAGGACGCGCGGGCCGAGATCGTGGCGACGGCGGACGCGCTGGCAGAGACGGCGCGCCGAGCCATCCTTCCGCATTTCCGGAATCCGGCGCTCGGCGCCGACAACAAGGCGGCCCGGGGCTACGATCCGGTCACGGAGGCCGACCGCGCCGCGGAGGCCGCGATGCGCGCCGAGCTTCGGCGCGACCGCCCGCAGGACGGGATCCTCGGCGAGGAACTCGGCGAGGTGCCCGGAGAGAGCGGGCTCGTCTGGATGATCGATCCCATCGACGGGACGCGCGCCTTCCTCGCCGGCACGCCCACCTGGGGCGTTCTGATCGCGCTCTGCGACGATGAGGGCCCGTTCTACGGCGTGATCGACCAGCCCTACACCGGCGAAAGGTTCTCGGGCGGCCTCGGCGTGGCCCGGATGACCGGCCCCCATGGAACGCGCAGGCTCGCGACGCGCGCCACCCGCCGCATCGAGGACGCCATCCTGCTCACGACCTTCCCGGAGATCGGCAGCGCGGACGAGCGCGCGGGCTTCGCGGAGGTGGCCGCCCGGGCGCGGCTCGTCCGCTACGGGCTCGACTGCTACGCCTACGCGCTTCTCGCCGCGGGGCATGTGGACCTCGTGATCGAGGCGGGGCTCGCGCCTTACGACATCGCCGCGCCGATCGCGGTGATCGAGGCCGCGGGCGGCGTGGTGACGGACTGGAGGGGCGGGCCGGCCCACGGCGGCGGCCGCGTGCTCGCCGCGGCCAACGCAGAGCTCCACGCCGCGGCCCTGGATATCCTCTCCCGGGTGGGCTGAGCCGCGCGGCTCCCCTGTCGCTTGACGGTGGCTTGGAATATGGTCCGGCCCAGCGGCAGAAGGGGCGCGCGATGAACGACGGCACGGACCAGGTTTCCCCGGAGCTGGAGGACGAGGAGGACGACGCCTACGCCCTCGACCGCAAGTCCGTGGCGGCAATTCTCTTCGCGGTGGACAGGGGGAACGCCGAGGAACTCGCCGCGCTCCTGGGGTCGCTTCACGCCGCCGACGTCGCGGACCTTCTCGAGCAGATCAATCCCTTCGACCGCCGCCGCCTCGTGGAACTCGCGGGGCCGGCGATCGACGGCGAGATCCTGAGCGAGCTCGAGGAGAGCATCCGCGAGGACGTCATCTCGCTCCTGCGGCCGGAGATCCTGGCCGACGCGGTGCGCGATCTCGACAGCGACGACGTCGTGGATCTGCTGGAGGATCTCGAAGCCGACCAGCAGCGGGCGCTTCTCGGTGCGCTTCCCGCCTCCGAGCGGCTGGCGGTGCAGCAGTCGCTCACCTATCCCGAGCATTCCGCCGGGCGCCTCATGCAGCGCGAGGTGGTGATGGCGCCCGAGCACTGGACGGTCGGGCAGGCCATCGACCACATGCGCGAGCGCGACGACCTGCCCGAGCAGTTCTACCACGTCATCCTCGTGGACCCGAAGCTCCATCCCGTGGGCAACGTCACGCTCGGCAAGATCATGTCCTCGCGCCGGGAGGTGCCGCTCCGCGACATCGTGGAGGAGATGTTCCAGGTCATTCCGGCCGCGCAGGACGAGGGCGACGTGGCCTACGCCTTCAACCAGTATCACCTGATCTCCGCCCCGGTCGTGGACGAGAACGGGCGCCTCGTCGGCATGATCACCATCGACGACGCGATGGCGGTGCTCGACGAGGAGCACGAGGAGGACATCCTGCGCCTCGGGGGCGTGGCCGAGGGCGAGACGCTCAACACCACCGTGCTCGAGACGACGCGGGGGCGATTCCCGTGGCTCGCCGTCAATCTCGTCACCGCGATCGTCGCCTCGCTGGTCATCGGGCTCTTCGAGGACACGATCGCGCAATTCGTGGCGCTCGCCGTGCTCATGCCCATCGTCGCCTCGATGGGCGGCAACGCGGGCACCCAGTCGCTCACGGTGGCCGTCCGCGCCATCGCCACCAAGGACCTCACCGGCGCCAATCTCTGGCGGGTGATCCGGCGCGAGAGCCTCGTCGGGCTGATCAACGGGGTCGTCTTCGCCGTCATCATGGGGATCGTCGGGTTCATCTGGTTCGGCTCGCCCGATCTCGGCTACATCATCGCCGCGGCGATGGTGGTGAACCTCGTCGTGGCCGGGCTCGCCGGCGCGGTGATCCCGGTGGCGCTCGACCGCTTCGGCGTCGATCCCGCGCTGGCCTCCGGCCCGTTCGTCACCACGGTGACGGACGTGGTGGGCTTCTTCGCCTTCCTCGGCCTCGCGGCGGTGGTGCTGCTGTGAGCGCGCTGGAAGAGGCGAAACGGGCCGCGCGCGCCACGGCATTCGCACGGCGCAAGGCCGCATTCGAGGCGCAGCGCCCCGGCGCGGCGGCGCATCTCTCGGCCTTCCTCGCCGGCCACCGGGGCGTGCCGCTCTCGGGCTACCTGCCGATCCGCACCGAGATCGACCCGCGCCCCGCCATGGCCGAGGCCGCCGCCCACGGCCCCGTGGGCGTGCCGGTGATCCGCGGCCCCGGAAAGCCGCTCGTCTTCTCGCGCTGGGAACCGGAGTGCAGGCTCGTGCCCGGCCCCTTCGGCGCGGAGATCCCCGAGCTCGAGGAGCTGCTGGAGCCGCATATCCTCATCGTGCCCCTCGTGGCCTTCGACCGGAGGGGCGGGCGGCTCGGCTATGGCGGGGGCTTCTACGACCGGACGCTCGCCCTCCTGCGCGCGAAGCGGCCGACCCTCGCGGTGGGGTTCGCCTTCGCCGCGCAGGAGGCCGAGGCGCTTCCGCTCGAGCAGACCGACCAGCCGCTCGACCTCGTGGTGACCGAGGAGGGCGTGATCGAGTTCGGGTAGCCGCGTTTGGCCCTTGCCGAGCGGCCTTCGCCGCCCTAGGCCAAGCGGTCATGAGGATACTCTATCTCGGAGATGTCGTCGGCCGCGCGGGCCGCGCCGCCGTGGCCGAGCGGCTGCCCGGGCTGCGCGCGGACTGGCGGCTCGACTTCGTCGTGGTGAACGGCGAGAACGCGAGCCACGGCATGGGGCTCACCGGCGATCACGCGAAGCTCCTGCTGGAGGCGGGCGCGGACGTCGTGACGCTCGGCGACCATGCGTTCGACCAGAAGGACATGCTCCAGTTCATCGAGACCGAGCCGCGCGTCATCCGGCCGCTCAACTACGCGAAGGCGGCGCCGGGGCGGGGGCAGGGCGTCTTCACCGCGCGGGGCGGGCAGAAGGTGCTGGTGGCGCAGGCGCTCGGGCGCGTGTTCATGAACCGCGCCTTCGACGACCCGTTCTCGGCCGTGGACGCGGCGCTGCGCGCCCACCCGCGGGGCGGGCTCGTCCAGGCCTCCATCGTGGACATCCACTGCGAGGCGACCTCCGAGAAGATGGGCATGGGCCATTTCTGCGACGGGCGGGCGAGCCTCGTGGTCGGCAGCCACACCCATGTGCCCACGGCGGACGCGCAGATCCTGCCGGGGGGCACCGCCTTCCAGTCGGATGCCGGCATGTGCGGCGACTACAACTCGGTGATCGGCATGGACCGCGCCGAGCCGCTCCGGCGCTTCGTCACCGGGATGGGCAAGGGCCGCTTCGTGCCGGCCGAGGGGCCGGCCACGCTCTGCGGCACCTATGTCGAGACCGACGACCGCAGCGGCGAGGCGACCCGCGTGGCGCCGGTGCGCCTCGGCGGGCGTCTCGCGGAGGCGCAGCCGTGAGCACGGCCGAGCGGCTGGGCCTCGTTCTCGTGCTCGTCCTGCTCGGGGCGGGCTGGGGCATCACGCAGCCGCTCGCCAAGATCGCGGTGACCGCGGGCTACAGCCATTTCGGCATCGTCTTCTGGCAACTCGCCATCGGCGCGGTGGCGCTGGGCGCGCTCTGCCTGGCGCGGGGGCGGCGGCTGCCGCTCGGGCCGCGCCACCTCAAGCTCTACGTGGTCATCGCGCTGATCGGGACCATCCTTCCCAACTCTGCGAGCTACCAGGCGGCGGGTCATCTGCCCGCGGGGGTGATCTCGATCCTGATCTCGCTGGTGCCGATGTTCGCGTTTCCGATCGCGCTCGCCCTCGGCATCGACCGATTCTCGGGGCTGCGCCTCGCCGGCCTTGCCGCGGGGCTTCTGGGCGTGGTGCTCATCGTTGCGCCGGAGGCGAGCCTGCCCGATCCGGCGATGATCCTCTGGGTTCCGATGGCGCTCGTCGCGCCCTTCTTCTACGGGCTGGAGGGCAACTACGTGGCCAGGTGGGGCACCGAGGGGCTCGACCCGATCCAGACGCTCTTCGGCGCCTCGCTGATCGGCTGCGCGATCGCCCTGCCGCTGGCCGTGGGCTCGGGGCAGTGGATCGATCCGCGCCCGCCCTGGGGGCTGCGGGACCTCGCGGTGGCGGGCATCGCCCTCGTCCATGCCTGCGTCTATGCGGGCTATGTCTGGATGGTCGGCCGGGCCGGGGCCGTCTTCGCGGCGCAGGTCAGCTACCTCGTCACGATCTGGGGCATCCTCTGGGCCAAGCTCATCCTCGGCGAAAGCTATTCGGGCTGGGTCTGGGGGGCGCTCGCGCTCATGATGGCGGGGCTCTTCCTCGTGCAGCCGCGCCCGCGCGGCGCCGGGCTTGCCCCGGTGCTGCCGGTGGCGCAGACTGGCCGCCGGGCCTGAGGCCGGGGACCGCGATTGACAGACCTCCTGAACACCAGCGAGACCGTCGAGGCGGTGGTGGCGCTCGCCACGGTCGGCGCGATGTTCGTCCTTTTCGTGCGCGAGACCTACCCGACCGAGGTGGTCGCGCTGGGGGGCGCGGCCTTCCTTCTCGCCACCGGCATCCTGCCCTACGACGCGGGGCTCGACGTCCTCGCGAACCCGGCGCCCTGGACCATCGCGGCGATGTTCATCGTGATGGGGGCGCTCGTGCGCACCGGCGCGCTCGACGCCTTCACGTCGCTCGCGGCGTCGCAGGCGGGCACGCGGCCGCGCATGTCGCTGGCGCTTCTGCTCGGATTCGTGATCCTGGCCTCGGCCGTGGTGTCGAACACGCCGGTGGTGGTGGTGATGATCCCGATCTTCGTCCAGCTCGCCCGCACCATGGGGCTGCCGGTCTCGAAGCTTCTCATCCCGCTCTCCTACGCGGCCATTCTCGGGGGCACGCTCACCCTCATCGGCACCTCGACGAATCTCCTCGTGGACGGCGTGGCCCGCACGCAGGGGCTCGCGCCCTTCACCATCTTCGAGATCATGCCGCTCGGCCTCGCGCTCGTCGTCTGGGGGATGATCTACCTCCGCCTGTTCGGCCCGCGCCTGCTGCCCGACCGCGACAGCATGGCCGATCTTCTGTCCGACCGTTCGCGCATGAAGTTCTTCACCGAGGCGGTCATCCCGCCCGACTCCAACCTCATCGGCCGCGAGGTGCTGGACGTGCAGCTCTTCAAGCGGGAGGGCGTGCGCCTCGTGGACGTGATCCGGGGCGACGAATCGCTGCGCCGCAACCTCGAGGGCGTGACGCTCCAGGTGGGCGACCGGGTGGTGCTGCGCACGCAGATGACGGAGCTCCTGAGCCTCCAGCGCAACAAGTCGCTCCGCCGGGTGGACCAGATCTCGGCCAGGGAGACCACGACCGTCGAGGTGCTGATCACTCCGGGCGCGCGGATGGTGGGCAGCCGGATCGGCGACCTGCGACTCCGCCGCCGCTACGGGGTCTATCCGCTGGCCGTGCACCGGCGGAACCAGAACATCGGCCGCAAGATCGACGACCTCGTGGTGCGCGTGGGCGACACGCTGCTGCTGGAAGGCGCGCCGGAGGATATCAAGCGACTGGCCCAGGAGATGGGGCTCGTGGACGTCTCGCACCCCTCCGCGCGTGCCTTCCGGCGCGGCCATGCGCCGCTCGCCATCGCGGCGCTGGCCGGGATCGTGGCGCTCGCCGCCTTCGGCGTGGCGCCGATCCTCCTGCTTGCGGTGCTCGCCGTGGCGCTGGTTCTGCTGACGCGCTGCATCGACGCCGACGAGGCGTTCTCATTCGTGGACGGGCGGCTTCTCGCGCTGATCTTCTCGATGCTCGCCGTGGGCGCGGCGCTCGACGCCTCGGGCGCGGTGCGGCTCATCGTGGAGGGGGTCGCGCCCTGGCTTTCCGGGCTGCCCGCGCCGCTCGTCGTCTGGGCGGTCTACCTGCTGACCTCGGTTCTCACGGAGCTCGTTTCCAACAACGCCGTGGCCGTGGTGGTGACGCCCATCGCCATCGGCCTCGCGGAGGCCATGGGCATCGACGCGCGGCCCCTCGTCGTGGCCGTGATGGTGGCGGCCTCGGCGAGCTTCGCCACGCCCATCGGCTACCAGACCAACACCATGGTCTACGGCCCCGGCGGCTATCGCTTCACGGATTTCCTCAAGGTGGGCATCCCGCTCAACCTGACGACCGGGATTCTCGCCTCGGCGCTCATCCCGCTGATCTGGCCGCTCTGAGCCGGCGGGACTGGCGCAGGCCGATCCAGTTGCTGACGGCGAGCGCGCCGAGCACCACCGTGCCACCCGCGAGCGTCCAGGGCCCGGGCGTCTCTCCGATCACGGCCCAGACGAGAAGCGGGCCGAAGATCGCCTCGAGCAGCATGAGAAGGCTCACGTCGGCGGCGGGCAGGTAGCGCGGGCCGGTGGCGAGGCAGGCGAAGGCCACCGGCACCACGAAGAGGCCCATGGCCGCCATCCAGACCCGGTCGGGCGCGGGCACGGCGAGGCTGGGCGCCATCAGCCCCGCGAAAAGGCCCGCGGCGAGCGCGCCGAGGCCGGTGAACGGCACGGCGCTGCCGCTCGCGCGGGTGGCCCGCGCGATGGAGAAGACGATCGCCAGGCAGACCGCCGCGACGAGAGCGCCCGCGTCGCCGGCGAGCGATCCTCCGCCGCCGCCCTTGGCGCTGCCCGTCGCGATGATGGCGATGCCGGCCATGGTGGCGGCGATCGTCGCCCAGGTGCGCGCGCCGACCGTTTCGCGGAGCACGAAGCGCGCGATGAGGGCCGCGAAGACGGGAGCGGTGGAGAGGATGAAGAGCGTGTTGGCCACGAGCGTGTGGGTGGCGGAATAGACGAAGGCGATGTTGCCCAGCCCGTAGGCCGCCGCGATCCCGAGGCCCGCGGGCCCGGCGCGAACAAGCGTGCGCAGCCCGCGCGCGCCGGTGAAGGCCAGGTAAACGCTCAGGATCAGCGCGCCCGAGAGCGTCCCGCGCCAGAAGGTCTGCGTCCACGGCCCCGCGTCGATCAGGCGGATGAGCAGCGTGTCGGGAGAGATGACGATCACGCCCGCGAGCGTGATCGCCAGCCCCCTGGCGTAGTCGCTCCCCTTCACGCGCCGTCG
>CAZPCU010000040.1:0-10834 GCA_964585075.1 uncultured Rhodobacterales bacterium | reverse complement strand
TCGAGGAACTGCTCGCGGCTCATGCCATGCTCCGCCCGCGAGGGGATGGCGCCGTTCAAGACGGGCTGACAGCGGCCGCAGCCGGCCCTATATCGGCGCCAGCCGCAAAGGAGACGCCCATGCCCGCCGTGAAGATCGCCCCATCCATCCTCGCCGCCGATTTCGCCGATTTCGGCGCGGAGTGCCGCGCCGTCGAGGCGGAGGGCGCGGACTGGGTGCATGTGGACGTGATGGACGGCCACTTCGTGCCGAACATCACTTTCGGCCCGGCCATGTGCAAGGCGCTGCGCCCGCACGTCTCCACCGTTATGGACGTGCACCTGATGATCGCGCCGGTCGACCCGCTGATCGGCGCCTTCGCCGAGGCGGGCGCGGACATCCTGACGGCCCATGTCGAGGCGGGACCGCACCTGCACCGCACGTTGCAGGCGATCCGGGCGGCGGGCGTGAAACCGGGCGTCGCGCTCAACCCGGGCACGCCCGCCGAGGCCGTGGCGGAAGTGCTCGACATGGTGGATCTCGTCTGCGTGATGACGGTGAACCCGGGCTTCGGCGGGCAGAAGTTCATCGAAAGCCAGCTCTCCAAGATCGCGGCGCTCCGGCGGATGATCGGCGACCGCCCCATCCACCTCGAGGTGGACGGAGGCGTGGACGAGACGACCGCGCCGCGCGTCGCGGAGGCCGGCGCCGACGTGCTCGTGGCGGGCTCGGCGGTCTTCAAGGGCGGCTCGGCGCGCAACTCCGCGCCCTACGGCGAGCATATCCGCGCCATTCGCGCGGCCGCTGAAGGCGTCTGGGCCTGAAGAGGAATTTTCGACCGAAAATTCCTCGGAACGCCGGCCCGGCCGCGCGAATTTTCGATCGAAAATTCGCGCTCAGCTCCCCTCGTGGAAATGCGCGTAGATGCGCTCGGCCAGCGCGTCCGAGATTCCCTCCACCGCCTTGAGATCGGCGAGATCGGCGCGCGTCACCGCCTTGGCCGAGCCGAAATGCGCCAGAAGCGCGCGCTTGCGCGCCGCGCCCACGCCCGACACCTCGTCGAGCGGGTTGGCCGCCACCGTCTTCGCCCGCTTCGCGCGGTGGGTGCCAATGGCGAAGCGGTGCGCCTCGTCCCGGAGCCTCTGGACGAAATAGAGCACCGGATCGTTGTGGCGCAGCGCGAAGGGCCGGGCACCGGGGCGGTGGAACTCCTCCTTGCCGGCATCCCGGTCCACGCCCTTGGCCACCCCGACGACGGGGATGTCGGCCACGCCGAGTTCCTCCAGGATTCCCTGAACGGCGCTCACCTGCCCGGCCCCGCCATCGATGAGGAGAAGATCCGGCCAGGCGTCCGAGCGCCGGTCCGGATCCTCCTTCAGCAACCTCTTGAAGCGGCGCGTCAGGACTTCCTTCATCATGGCGAAATCGTCGCCGGGCGCCGCCTCCTCGCCCTTTATGTTGAACTTGCGGTACTGGCTCTTCTCGAAGCCCTCCGGGCCGGCCACGATCATCGCGCCGACGGCGTTCGCGCCCATGATGTGGGAGTTGTCGTAGACCTCGATGCGGCGCGGCGGCCGGTCGAGCCCGAGCGCCTCGGCGAGACCCTGAAGCAGCTTCGCCTGCGTCGCGGTCTCGGCCATGCGCCGGGCGAGGCTTTCCCGCGCGTTCCGCGCCGCGCTGGCCACGAGCTCGGCCTTCTCTCCGCGCTGCGGCACCGCGATCTCCACCTTTCTGCCGCGCTTGCCCGAAAGCGCCTCCGCCATCAGGTCGGCATTCTCGATCGGGTGCGACACCAGCACGAGGCGCGGCGGCTCCTTGTTGTCGTAGAACTGGCCCAGGAAGGCCTCCATCACCTCGGCCCCGGAGACGTCCGCCCCGGTGCGCGGATAGAAGTCGCGGTTGCCCCAGTTCTGGTTCGAGCGGATGAAGAACACCTGAACGCAGGCCTGGCCGCCCTCCATGTGCAGCGCGACGACGTCCGCCTCGGCGACGCCGCGCGGGTTGATGCCCTGCGCCCCCTGCACCTGGGTGAGCGCGCGGATGCGGTCACGCAGTGCGGCGGCGCGCTCGAACTCCATCTTCTCCGCCGCCTCGGCCATCTCGGCCGCGAGCGTCTCCTGGATCTTCGTGGAGCGGCCCGACAGGAAGCGCTCGGCGTCGCGCACGCTGGCAGCGTAGTCCTCTTCCGAGACGAGCCCAACGCAGGGGCCGGAGCAGCGCTTGATCTGGTAGAGGAGGCATGGGCGGGTGCGGCTTTCGAACACGGAGTCCGAGCAGCTTCTGAGCTGGAACACCTTCTGAAGCTGGTTGAGCGTCCGGTTCACGGCGCCCGCGCTCGCGAAGGGGCCGAAATAGGCGCCCTTCTCGGCCTTGGCCCCCCGGTGCTTGCGGATCTGGGGAAACGGGTGGTCCTTGCCGACGAGGATGTTCGGAAAGCTCTTGTCGTCGCGCAGGAGCACGTTGTAGCGCGGCTTGAGCTGCTTGATGAGGTTCTGCTCGAGAAGCAGCGCCTCGGTCTCCGTCCGCGTCGTGAGGAACATCATCGAGGCGGTTTCGCGGATCATCCGGGCGATCCGCGGGCTGTGCCCGGAGGGCCGCGCGTAGTTCGACACTCTCGCCTTGAGGTTGCGCGCCTTCCCGACATAGAGCACCCGGCTCTCGGCATCGAGCATGCGGTAGACGCCCGGCGAATTGTCGAGGGTCTTCAGGTAGCTCTGGATGCAGGCATGCCCGGTGGCGCGTCCGGACGCCGCGGTGTCGAGGCGATCGCTCATGCCCGTCAGATACGATTCCCATGGGCCACCTGCAATCTCGGCGGCGTCTTGGCAAGGGGAAACAAATCCACGGAATCTGTGGATAAACCTGCGGGAAACTTTTGGGCATCCGGAAATTCTTCTTGTATTGGGGCGGCTTCTTGGCTTTGCCCATTATTTAGGCGGTATCTCAAGATACTGAAAACAAATCCATATTTTCTTCTGCCTGAACAAGGCGATGAAAACATTAAAGAATTTGTGACCGTTTCTTGAAGCCCGCGTGACCGGTGCACAACTTCCGGCGCACCCGTCACGCGCGGGCCTCACTCCACGCCCTGGACATCCGGTGTCTGCCAGCCGAGATGCTGCCCGCCGTCCACGCAGATCAGCTGCCCGGTGACGGCTTCCGCGTCGATGAAATACCCGAGCGCGGCGGTGATGCCGTCGGGATCGGCGCCGCGCCCGAGCACCGTGGCGGCGCGCTGGCGCGCGAAATGGGCCTCGGACTGGCGCGCGCCCCGCAGCGTCGGCCCCGGGCCGATCGCGTTCACGCGCACGCGTGGCGCGAGTCCCTGGGCCGCCGTCTGGGTGAAGGCCCAGAGCCCGGCCTTGGCCAGCGTGTAGGTCATGAACTCGGGCGTGAACTTGCGGACGCGCTGATCGATCATGTTGACGACGAGGCCGCCGGCCACCGGCTCGCCCCGGGCGTCGATGTGCGGCTCGGGAACCTGGCGGGCCAGCGCCTGCGTCAGCACGAAAGGCGCGCGCAGGTTGCTTTCGAAATGCCGGTCCCAGCTTTCGCGCGTGGCCGTCTCTATGCGGTCATGCTCGAAGATGGACGCGTTGTTGACGAGGCAGGTGAGCGGCCCGCCGAGCGCCTCGGCCGCCGCGTCCACCAGCGGCGCGACCTCGGCCTCCTCCAGCAGGTCGGCGCGGAGCGCGGCCGCGCGACGGCCGAGCGCCTCGATCTCCGCCACCGCCGAAAGCGCCTCGTCCCGCGAACTCGCGTAATGCACCGCCACGTCGTAGCCGCGGCCCGCGAGATAGAGCGCCATGGCCCGGCCGAGCCGCTTGCCGGCGCCCGTGACAAGTGCCCGTGACATGCGCGCGTCTCCCTAGCTCAGCACGATGAAGACATAGGTGCCGTAGGCCGCAGTCAAGGCGATGCCCCAGATGCGGGTGATGTCGAGCCGCAGGAAGACGAAGGGGAAGAGAAGGAGCGACGCGCCGAGCATGACCCAGATATCGAACCGCATCACCTCGGGCGCGACGGGCACGTCGCCCACCAGCGCGGTGATGCCGATGATGGCGAGCAGGTTGAACATGTTGGAGCCGATGACATTGCCCAGCGCCACGTCGGCCTGCTTCCTGAGCGCGGCCATCACCGTGGTGGCCAGTTCGGGAAGCGAGGTGCCCACGGCCACCAGCGTGAGCCCGATCACCGTGTCCGGCACGCCGTAGATGCGCGCGATCGCCGAGGCGTTGTCCACCAGAAGATCCGCCCCGAGCGGCAGCCCGACGAGGCCCAGCAGGAGAAAGACCACGATCTTCCACCAGGGCATCTCGGGGTCCGCGCCTTCGAGATCCTCCGGGGACTCGGGCAGCTCCAGCGCCGCGGACCGGTGGGCGCGCGCATCGCGGAAGGCGTCGCCCAGAACGAAGGCGAGCGCGGCGAGCAGGATGAGCCCGGACCACCAGGTGAAGGTGCCCGTGAAGGCGAGCGCGATGAAGAGCAGCGTGGCCCCGAGCATGAACAGATAGGTTTTCCGGGTCTCGCACTGGCTCGTGTGAATGGTGGCGAGGAGCGCCGGCACCCCGAGCACGAGAAGCACGTTCGCCGTGTTCGAGCCCACCACGTTGCCGAGCGCGATGCCGGGCGCATTCTCCAGAACGGCATTGACCGAGATGAGGAGTTCCGGCGCCGAGGTCCCGAAGGCGACGATGGTCAGCCCCACGATCAGCGCCGGCACCCCGAGACGAAGCGACAGGTTGACCGCGCCCTTCACGAGCGCGTCGCCGGCCAGAAGCAGGATGACGAGGCCGAGCCCCGCGAGCAGCCAGACGGTCATCCTTCAGCCCTTCTCCCTGCCGCAGGGGCACGGCCCCTTGCCGATCCGGTAGCGGCCGCAGGAGCGGCAGCGCGCCGAGCGGAGCGCCCGCTGGCCCGGGAAGCGGAGACGGCCGAACATGGCCAGCACCGCCATGCCCACGAGAAAGAGGAGAACGACCTTGAGGATCACGTCAGAGGCCCAGCCGCGCGTAGGCCGCCCGCTCCTCGAGCGCGGCCATGCCGCCGGACACGACCTGCACACCCAGCCTCTGGAAGATGCCGCGGCGCGGCCCGTAGCGCCGGAACCGGACCTTGTCGCCGAAGATTTCCTGCATCTTCGGCACGAGATGCCCGATCCCGTCCACGAGCCCCTTCTCCCTAGCCGCCGCGCCGAGCCAGATCTCGCCTGCGTAGATGTCCGGGTCGTCGGCGAGCTTGTCCCCGCGGCGGGCCTTCACATGCTCGATGAAGGCGCCGTGCATCTGGTCGAGGATGCGGCGCAGCCGCTCCACGTCTTCGGGTTTCTCGGGCTCGAAGGGGTCGAGCAGGGTCTTCGACTTGCCGGCGGTGTAGATGCGCCGCTCGAGCCCCTGCCGCGCCAGGAAGACATGGGCGCCGAAGCTTGCCGAGATGACGCCGATCGATCCCACGACCGAGCCCGTGTCGGCCCAGATCTCGTCCGCCGCGCAGGCGATCCAGTAGCCGCCCGAGGCGGCCACGTCCTCGATGAAGGCGTAGACCGGCACCTGCTTCTCGTCCGCGAGGCGGCGGATGCGGGCGCCGATGAGCGAGGATTGCGTGGGCGAGCCGCCGGGCGAGTTGATCTCGAGCGCGACCGCGGCGGGCTTGCCCCGGGAGAAGGCGCGATCGATGGCCGGCGCCACGACATTGTCGCTGAGGGCCGCCCGCCCGCCCGTCCCGACCATGCCGGTCAGCCGGACCACCGCCACCACGGGACGGCGGGAAAGAAATGGCAGGCGGAACTCCATGATGCGGCATGTAGATTGGCCGGAGCCGACAAACAAGACGGGCCGTGCAAGAACGCCGCGGCGCGGCGGGCGGGTCACGCGGCGCGCGGTCAGGACCGGATGCGCCAGCCCGTCCGGAAGATCAACCAGATCGCCGCGAGGCAGAGCGCGAAGAAGCCCGCGATGGCCAGCAGGCTCACCGCGACCGGCACGTCGGCCAGCCCGTAGAAGGACCACCGGAAGCCCGAGACGAGGTAGACCACCGGGTTGAACAGCGCCACGGTCTGCCATGCCTCGGGCAGCATCGCGATCGAGTAGAAGGAGCCGCCGAGGAAGACGAGCGGGGTGACGATGAGAAGCGGCACGAGCTGAAGCTGCTCGAAATTCTTCGCCCAGATCCCGATGATGAACCCCATGAGCGAGAAGCTCACGCAGGTGAGCACGAGGAAGGCCGCCATCGCGCCGGGATGGGCGATGCGCAGCTCCACGAAGAAACTCGCCGTGACCAGGATGATCACCCCGATGAAGAGCGATTTCGTCGCCGCCGCGCCGACATAGCCGATCACGATCTCGAGAAAGCTCACCGGAGCCGACAGCAGTTCGTAGACCGTGCCGATGAATTTCGGGAAGTAGATCGCGAAGCTCGCGTTCGAGATCGCCTGCGTCATCACCGTGAGCATGATGAGGCCGGGCACGATGAAGGCGCCGTAGCTCACGCCCTCGACCTGCTCGATCCGCGAGCCGATGGCCGCGCCGAAGACGACGAAGTAGAGCGAGGTCGAGATGACGGGCGATATGAAGCTCTGCAGGAGCGTCCGGAGGAACCGCCCCATCTCGTAACGGTAGATCGCCGCGACCGCGCCCCAGTTCATGGCCGCGCCTCCGGGCCGCCACCGCCGCTCACGAGGTCCACGAAGATCTCCTCGAGGCTCGACTGCCGGGTCGAGAGATCGCGAAGCACGAGCCCGGCCTTCTGCACGTCGTTCAGGAGCTGGATGATCCCCGTCCGTTCGGCGGCGCGGTCATAGCTGTAGACGAGCTTCTCCCCGCCCTCGGCGAGCTCGAGCCCGTAACCCGCCAGCGCCTCGGGGACGGCCGCCACCGGTTCGTGCAGCTCGATCACGAGTTCCTTGCGGCCGAGCCTCTCCATGAGCCGCCCGGTCTCCTCCACGAGGAGGAGCCGGCCCTTGTCGATCACGCCCACCCGGTCGGCGATGGCCTCGGCCTCCTCGATGTAATGGGTGGTGAGGATCATCGTCACGCCCTCGGCCTTGAGCTGCTCGACCGTCTCCCACATGCCGCGGCGAAGCTCCACGTCCACGCCCGCCGTCGGCTCGTCGAGGAAGAGAAGCCTCGGCTCGTGGGCGAGCGCCTTGGCGATCAGCACGCGCCGCTTCATGCCGCCCGACAACTCGCGGGTCTGGGCGTCGCGCTTGTCCCAGAGCGAGAGGCTCTTCAGCACCCGCTCGATGCGCGCGTCGTCCCGAGGCAGGCCGAAGAGCCCGCGCGAGAACGCGACCGCGTGGCGCACCTTCATGAAGGGTTCGAGCGCGATCTCCTGCGGCACGAGCCCGATGAGCGCCCGCGCCGCGCGGAAGTCGCGCAGGATGTCGTGCCCGCCCACCCGGGCGCGGCCGCCCGTGGGCATCGTGATCCCGCAGAGCGCGGAGATGAGCGTGGTCTTGCCCGCGCCGTTCGGGCCGAGAAGCGCGAGGATCTCTCCCTCCTCGACGGAAAGCGAGACGCCCTTGAGCGCCTCGAAGCCGCCTTCGTAGGTCTTGCGGAGTTCCTCGATTTCCAGAATGGCCGCCATGCCTTCCCCCTGACGCGCGAACTCTAGTCCGCCCCGCACCGGGCACAAGGGCGCGATGTCGCGGACGGGCTAGCGGCGGCCCGTCCGCCCTGCTAGGCGCAAGGGGCAAGGAGAGACGCTCGTGACCTCGCCCGCCGCCCCCCTGCCCATGAACGACGCCGCGAAGGGCATCGGCTTCATCCTGCTCGGCATGCTGGCGATCTCGATCAACGACATGCTGATCAAGTTCCTCTCGGGCGGCTATCCGCTGCACCAGATGGTTTTCGTGCGATCGGCGATCGGCATCCTCTTCAGCCTCGCGCTCGTGCAGGTGGAAGGCGGCTGGCGCATCCTGCGACCCGACCGGCCGTTCCTGCACCTCGCCCGCGGCCTTCTCGTCGTGACCGCCAACATGACCTTTTTCGCGGCGCTCGCCGTGCTGCCCCTCGCCGAGGCGACGGCGCTCTTCTTCGCCGCGCCGCTCTTCATCACGCTTCTTTCGATCCCGCTCCTGGGCGAAAAGGTCGGGCCGTGGCGCATCGGCGCCGTGGTGGCGGGCTTCGCCGGCGTGCTGGTGATGCTGCGCCCCTGGGAGGGCGCGCTGGACGTGCCGCGCATCGTCCTGCTCCTGCCCGTGGTGGCCGCGCTCACCTATGCGCTGATGCAGCTTCTCACGCGCAAGCTCGGCGCCACCGCGAAGGCCTCCGCCATGGCCGTGTACATCCAGGGCACCTTCCTCGTGGTCGCGGCGGGCTTCTACCTCGTGGCCGGGGACGGGCGCTTCGCCGAGGGGGTCGAGAACGAAAGCCTCGTCTTCCTGCTGCGCGAATGGGTGTGGCCCGAGGGCCGGGATCTCTGGCTCTTTCTCGCGCTCGGCGCCAACTCGGCGGTGATCGGCTATTCGCTCTCGGCGGCCTACCGGGCCGCAGACGTGGCGACGGTCGCGCCCTTCGAATACGTGGCCCTGCCGCTCGCCGTGATCTGGGGCTGGTTCGTCTTCGCCGAATGGCCTTCGGGGCCGGTCTGGACGGGCATCGCCCTCATCATGGGCGCGGGGCTCTTCGTCTTCCTGCGCGAGCGCCAGAAGAACCGCCTCGTCGCATCGCGCGCGCGGGTGCGCCGGCGCTACTGAGCGCCCCGGAGCGTCACGGCCCGCACCCACCAGCCCGGCCGCGCCAGCGCCGCGGCGGCCGCCCCGGCGGCCGCCCGGTCCGGGAAGAGCCCGAAACAGGTCGCCCCGGAGCCCGACATCCGCGCGAGGCCGCAGCCCGGCATGGCCGCGAGAGCGGCCAGCGCCATGCCGATCTCGGGCGCCAGCGCCCGCGCGGCCGCCTCGAGATCGTTGCGCTGCGTGACGAGCCAGCGCACCAGGTCCGCCACCGTCTCCCAGCGCGGCAGCGGCTCTGGCATCGGAGGGTTCTCGCGGCGTTCGAGCCGCGAGAAGACCTCCGGCGTGGAGACCGCCGCGCCCGGGTTGACCAGCACCGCCGCGAGGTCGGGAAGGCCGGAAACCGGGTCCACCCGCTCCCCGATCCCGCGCATGCGCGCCGGGCGGGCGGCGAGGCAGACCGGAACGTCGGCGCCGAGCCGCGCCACCTCCGCGGGCGGCGGCCGCCCGGTCAGCTCCGCCAGCGCCCGGAGCGTCGCCGCCGCGTCGGACGAGCCGCCGCCGATCCCCGCCGCCGCGGGCAGGTGCTTCTCGAGTTCGACCTCCGCGGCCACGCCCATCAGCGCCGCGGCGCGCAGCACGAGGTTCTCCGGCCCGGCAGGCACGCCGGCCGCCATCGGCCCCGTCACCCGGAGCGACGCGCTCTCCGCCGGCGCCACGCGCAACACGTCGCCGAGATCTGCGAACACCACCAGCGAGTCGAGCAGGTGATAGCCGTCGGGCCGCCGGCCGGTGACGTGAAGCGTGAGGTTGATCTTGGCCGGGGCCTGCGCCTCAACCGCCGTCATTGGCAAATGCGATGGGCGGGGCGCCTTCCTCCGAGAGAACCTGGTCGAGCCCGACCTCCAGCTTGCGCCGGATCCGGTCGGGATCGACGTCCTGCGTCTCGCCGGGCTCCACCAGGGACAGCGCCCGATGCCACTGGAAGCGCGCCTCCATCTTGCGGCCCACGGCCCAGTAGACGTCGCCCAGATGATCGTTGACGATGGGGTCCACCGGCTCGAGCTCCGCGGCCCGCTCCATGTGAACGACGGCCTCCTCGTAGCGGCCGAGCCGGTAGAGCGCCCAGCCGAGACTGTCCACGATGTAGCCCGAGTCCGGCCGCGCCTCCACGGCCTGCTCGATCATCGCCAGCGCCTCTTCGAGGTTGGTGCGCTTCTCGACCAGCGAATAGCCGAGATAGTTCAGAACCTGCGGCTGGCCGGGATTGAGCTCGAGCGCCTTGCGGAAATCGGCCTCGGCCTCTTCCCAGAGATCCTGCCTCTCGTGCGAGATGCCGCGGGCGTAGTAGAGGAACCAGTCCGCGTCGTCCGGATCCTCGTAAAGCGCGAGCGCCCGGTCATAGGCCTCCACCGCCTCGCCGTGGCGTTTCAGGACGCGCAGGAGATCGCCGAGCCGGTAGTGCACGACGGGCAGATCGCCATGGCTCTGCGCGAGCTGCTCCAGCACCTCGATCGCGGCGTCGGGCTTGTCGTTCAGGCGCAGCGCCTCCGCGCGACCGAGTTCCGCCGCGTGATAGGACGGATCGTCCCGCGGGACGCGTTTCAGTGCCTCGACGGCGAGCTGGAAGCGCTCGAGCCGTTCCAGGAGATCCGCCGACATCAGGATCGCGTCGATATGGTCGGGGCGCAGATGCTCCGCCGTTCGGGCGTAGAGCAGCGTGAAGTCCGCGCTGGCTTCGTCTCGGAGCGCGCCGGCGATCGTGAAGAACACCTCTGCAAGCCCGTCGCGCGCGCCGCGCACATGGGTGAAGGGCAGCCGCTCGCCGGCCTCGAGGGCCTCGCGCATCACGCGAAGGCCGGGGTCGAGATCGGGGCCGAAACTCTCTTCGAGAAGCGCGAGCGCCGCGTCGTTGCGGTCGAGCTGGCTCAGCACCTCGATCCGCGCCATCGCCCCGCGCCGCGTGAGCTGGATCTGCCCGGACGCATCGCCGGAGTAGATCGCCTCCGCGCCTTCGAAATCGCCCACCGAGGCGAGGGCCAGCGCCTTGTGGTAGAGCGAGAAGCCCTGCAGGCCCTCCTGTTCGGCCATGGAGTCGAAGGCCACCAGCGCGGCCGACATGTTGCCCTGCCCGAGCTCCGCCCAGGCGCGCACCAGACCGTCCACGAGCATCCCGACCCCGCG
>CAZPCU010000039.1:8711-10977 GCA_964585075.1 uncultured Rhodobacterales bacterium | reverse complement strand
AAAGTTCCGCCGCCCCCTCCGCACGGCCCGCGGCGACGGAAAGGGCGAGGAGCAGCGAGGCCGCCGCCATGCGGAGGCCGGGCACGATCGCGGTGCGTGGAAGTGGTCTCGGTGGCAGGCTCAACTCGGCGCTCCGTCGCGTTCTGCAGCGGCGAATCCTGACTAGCCGCCGAGCGGTTGAGATTCGGTAAGCCCGTCGCCTAGCTTCCTTCGGAAAGCGCGAAACGGGCGAGGAGCTCTTGAAGCGTGGCGCGGGCGTCGGCCGACCGGGCCAGCGCCTCGCGGGAAGCGGCGAGGGACGCCCCGCCCGGCTGCGCCGCCAACTCCTCCGTCCCGCCCGCTGCCTCCTCCGCGGGCTCCGGGTCATCGCCGCGGAGAAGCCGCGCGGTCCGCGCCAGCAGCGGATCGTCGCTCGCCACGAGCGCATCCCAGTCTCCGGCGAGCCATGCCGCGCGCGTGGCCGCAGCCTCGCGATCCGTGTCGAGATAGGCTTCGCGGGCGCCGCGGTAATCGCCGCTCCGGCGGCGCGCCTCGGCCCGAAGAGCTTGCGCGTCTTCGCCGGCGACACCGAGGAGTTCCACCTCTGCGCGTTCGGGCCTCCCGGTTGCGAGGGCGAGGCGCGCGCGGGCGACCGCCCGGGCCGCCCGTTCCTCGGAAGAGGCGCCGGCGATCTCGCCTGCGAGATAGGGGGCGGCTCTTTCGGCGAATCCCAGATCGAGAAGGCGCAGGCCCACGGCGGTCGCAGTGGCGAGGGGAAGCGCCGCCGCTACGGCGTCCGACAGGGCCATGGCCTCCGCGAGGAACACGGCGTCCGGCGCGGACCGCGCCAACTGGCCCAGCACGTGGGCGGCCGCGGGGTCGTTTCCGGGCCAGCCTGCCTCCTTCAGGAGTCGCGCCGCCTGCCGATGCGCGCCGGAAGAGGCGAGCGCGATCACGTGGGCCCGTTCGAGCTCGGGCTCCTCGGGTGTGCCGCGCGCCTCGCGCGCGTAGAGCCCGGCGCGCGAGGCCATCTCGGGCGTTACCCGGTCTCCCCGCGCGGCCCGCGCGCGGATCAGCTCGGCCAGGGCGCGGGGCGCGTCCGGGCCGTCCTCCGCGATAACGGCGGACAGCCGCGCATCCGCAGCAGCGGCATCGCCGCGGTCCTCGGCGAGGCGGGCCGCGGCCAGATCCCGTGCGGCGTTGGGGGAGGCGTCCGACCGGTCGAGCCCGCGAATCAACGCATGGGCTGCATCGGGCTGCTCGCCCAAGCGGAGGCGATCGGCGAGATCGGGGCCCAGATGACGGCGAAGATGCAGGGGAAGCGCGGCGAAGCTGCGCCGCACCGAGGCGGCGGCCTCCGGCGTGATGGCGCCCTGCGGCGGGGCGGCCAGAAGCGCCCAGAGCGGCCCGGGACCGGGACAGGCGATCTGTGCGGCAAGGGGGCTTTCCCCTGCGGCCTCGCCGTCCATCACCGCCGCGAGCGCCGACAGAACTGCTCGGCGCTCCGGCTCGATCGGCGCGACGCGAAGCGCCGCGCGCGCCTCTGCGCCGAAGCCGAAATGGATGTAGAGCCGTGCGAGCGCAGCCGTGGCACCCGGGCTCGGCGTCTTCTCGTAGGTCGCGAGACGCGCCCGTGCCCGGGCGAGCTGTTCCGGAAAAGGCGTGCCGTCCCCCCATGCCGCCACGTCGAGCGCGGCGGCGGGCAGGCAGTCCGTGTCAGGGTCCGGCGGCGATCCGGGGCCGGCCTGCGCCGCGTCGAACGCCGTCACGGCGCGAAGCGGCGCCGGTTCACTCGGTTCGCCGGGCGTTCCGGGCCCGGCGGCCCGATCCTCGGCGTCGGTCTGCTCTTCGCTGCCGGGCGCGTCCTGATCCGTCGCCGGCCGAGGCGTCATTGGCGGGGCGGCGGGATCGAGGAGTCCCTGCGACATGGCGCGGGCCAGTTCCTCCGCAAGGCGGCGCTCGGCGTCCTTCAGGGAAGGGCTGGACGGGCTGGGTGCCGCAGCGGTTGCGTTGCGGTCGAGACGCGGCGCTATGCGCAACCCTTCCGACGCCGTCAGCAGCGGCAGCGCGCCGGGCCGCTCCGGCGGGGATGCAGGCGCAAGACCGCTATCTGCGCGTTCCGGGAGCCCCAGGATCGGTAGCGCCCACGGCCGCGCAGTGGGCCGGGGCGCCTGATCCTTCGCAATGGGGGGTGCCGCATCGGCCACGTCGATGACGAGCATCCGCGGCCCGTTCAGGTGGGTCTCGAGCCGACAGTCGCAAGCGAGACCGAGCCGCAGCGTCCCGG
>CAZPCU010000039.1:0-8701 GCA_964585075.1 uncultured Rhodobacterales bacterium | reverse complement strand
GCAAAAACCGGTTTTCACTATCTTTGAAATAGATAGAATCAGGAACCCCGGATTCGGCGCCGGGCTCCAGGGTCGCGATCCGGTCGCGCCCGATGCGGCGGAAGGCCCCTTCCAGGTCGAACGCGACATCGTCGGCTTGCAACCGGAGCACGGCGCCGTCGCCGTCTTCCTCCAGCGTCCAGTCGAGCGGCGACGGCAGATCGAGGGCGACCCGGGTGAACCCTTGATGCTCTCCGGTCCGGACCCGCACACCCTCCGCCATCGCCGCGGTGGCGCAGACCAGGGCCAAGGCGGCCGCAGTGAAAAGGCTCCGCTTCATGCCGCCGCCTGCTTGACGGCCTTGAGCCGCTCCTCCAGCTCCGAAAAGCTGGGCCGGAACTCCGCCGGCGTGTTCTGGCGGCCCACCTCGATGCAGATATTCGTGGCATGATTGTGGAGATTGGCCACAAGCACCTCCCGGATGAGCTGGTAGAAATGGGCATCCTCTTCGGCGACCGCGCGCAGCCGCGCGGCCGCGGGACCGACGAAGCCATAGGAGAGGAAGACGCCGAGGAACGTGCCGACGAGGGCGCCCGCGATCAGCTTGCCGAGCACTTCCGGGGGCTGGTCGATCGACGCCATGGTCTTGATGACTCCGAGCACGGCCGCCACGATGCCGAGCGCGGGCAGGGCGTCGGCGGTGGCCTGGAGCGCGTGGCTCGGGTGAAGCGCGTGGCTGAGGTTCCGCTCCATCCGCTTCTCCAGAATCTCCTCGACCTGGTGCGGGTCGTCGTAGGTCATCGAGGCGGCGCGCATGGTGTCGCAAATCAGCTGCACCGCCTCCCGGTCCGCGAGAATCCGGGGATAGCGCGCGAAGATGCCGGAGTTCTCCGGCGCCTCGATATGCTCCTCGATCGCCACGGGGTTCTGCCGCGCGAGACGGATGAGCTCGAAGAGCAGGCAGAGCAGGTCCCGGTAGTCCTCCGGCCGCCAGCGGGGGCCCCGGAAGACGGCCGGCAGGGTGCCCGCCGTCTGCCGGATCGTCGCCAGACCATTGGCGATCAGGAAGGCGCCCGTCGCGGCGCCGAGGATCATCATGAGCTCGTAGGGCAGGGCCTGCAGGATGATCCCGACCTTGCCCCCGGCGAGCAGGTAGCCGCCGAAGACCATGACCAGTACGATCGCGATGCCTGCAAGCCCGATCATGCGCGCACCTTCGCCCCTCGTTGCGGGAGGGACACTGCGCGGGTCGCCTTAAGATATCGTCTCCGCAGGCTCATTCGCGCGGCGCGCCCGCGTTGCGCCCGGCCAGCATGACGCTCACGGTGTAGGCCGTCTCGGGCGTAAGGCCCGCCATCACGCCCGCAGCGGCCTCGGGGCGCATGCGGCCCAGGAAGCCGGCGGCGAATCCCGGATCCATCGTTTCGAAGAGCGCCGCCGCTTCCGCCGGTTTCATGTTCTCGTAGACGGCCGTCAGGCGGGCGAGGTCATTCTCGGCGGCGGTCTCCGCCTGCGCGAGCGTTTCGCGCAGCGCCGCCTCCGCCGCGGCAAGCTCCTCCAGCCGCCGCGTAATTTCCGCGTCGGCCACCGAAAGCGCGTGCATCCGATCCTCGATCTCGGCCTCCCGGGCCGCGACGCGCGCCTCGCGGGCCCGGAGCGCCTCGATCAGCGGCTCGAACCCGTCCGCCCCGCGACAGGCGAAGGTTTCCGGATCCTCTTCAGCGGCGACCTCCCCGCCCGTATTCGCATCTGGCGTCTCGGCGAACGCCGCCTCCGCCTCGAGGCCGATCCTGAGCGCGGCGGAGCCGAGCAGCAACGCGGCGATGGTCAGAAGCGTGCCGCGCCCGCGTCGTGGGTGGGGACGCCTTGCGCTCACGGCATGCCTCCCGCGGCACGGCGCAGGAAGAACGGGAGCCCCGACTCGTCCCCGGGCGGTTCGTCCCCGCTGTCCTCGGACGTTTCGCCCCGCGCTTCGGGGGCCTCCGTGGCCTCCGGGGCCTCCGGCGCGGGAAGGTCATGCATCGACGCGACCAGAAGCTCGAGCCGCTTGGCCACCGATTCGGCGCGCAGCGTGAGCGCTTCCAGAGATTCCGACGACTGCCCCGCCGCGTCGCGGGCGGTTTCGAGCGCCTGCGTCATCTCGTCCACCTGCTTGGAGAGCACCGCGACGGCGCCACCCATGCCCCCTTCGAGATCGTTGAAGCGCGCCAGTCTGCGGGCAAGGACGAAGCAGTAGAAGCCGGCGCCCAACGCGCCTGCGACGAGAAGAATGTCGGCGATGAGTTCCATGCGGCGTCCTCAGTTCAACACGAATTCCATGACGAGGAGGTCCTCCACCCGCCCGTCCCCGGTGACGATCTGTACCCGCCGGAGCATTTGCGCGCGGAGCCGGGCGAGCGCCCCGGGCGCGTCGATCTCCTCCGGCTCGAGGGCGCGCAGATAGCCGTGCAGCACGTCCACGACCCGCGGGCGCAGCCCCTCCACCTCGGCGCGGTGCTCCGCCGGCACTTCGAGGGCAGCCCGGAACCGGAGATGCCGCCTCTCGGGGCCGGTTTGCAGCGCGATCACCACCGGATCGAGCGACACGAAGGCGACGTCGGCCGCCGCGTCGGGCGCACCGCCGGCGGGAAGCGCCACCAGACCCTCCCGAACCGCCAGGAAGCCCGCCGCCGCGCCGAAAAGCGCGATCGCGATACCAAGAGCGACAGGCAGACCGCCCCACCGCCGCCTGCCAGCGGATGCTTCGGAACTTTCCGTCATCATGCGCCCCGTAACCTTGTCACGAGGCCGTCTATAGCCCCGCGACAACTAACCGATTGTTAAGCCCGATCGGCCAATCTCGCCCCCGACGCCGCGGCAGAAGGCCCGGTTCGAAGGAGTGTCGCCTTGCAGCAGATTCTCTCCGTCTGGAACGCGCTCAGCCCGGGCCGCCGGATCCTCGTGGCCGGCGCGACGCTCGCCATGTTCCTCGCGGTCCTCGGCCTCGCGCGGCTGGCAGCCACGCCCGGCATGGCGCTCCTCTACGCGGGGCTCGAGAACGGGCCCGCCGGGGAGGTCGTGCGCGCGCTCGAGGCCCGCGGCGTGCCCTACGAGGTGCGCGGCGGGTCGATCTTCGTGGCCGCGCCCCAACGGGACGAGCTTCGCCTGACGCTGGCCAGCGAGGGGCTCCCGGCCAACTCCACGAAGGGATACGAGCTGCTCGATTCGCTCTCGGGTTTCGGCACGACGAGCCAGATGTTCGACGCCGCCTACTGGCGGGCCAAGGAGGGAGAGCTCGCCCGGACGATCCTCTCCAGCCCGGAGATCGCGTCGGCCAGGGTTCACATCGCGAATACCTCCTCCGATCCCTTCCAGCGTGATGCGCGGCCCACCGCCTCGGTCGCCGTGGCCGCCGCATCGGGCATGATCGGCCCGGAGCAGGCCCGGGCGCTCAGCCATCTCGTGGCGTCCGCCGTGCCCGGCCTCGCCCCCGAGGACGTGGCCGTGATCGACGCGCTCGGCGGCCTCGTCTCCTCCGACGACACGCCGGCGGGCCATCCCGGCGCCGCGCCCGACCGGGCGGCGAAGCTCCGCGAGCAGGTCCAGCGCCTCGTCGAGGCGCGCGTCGGCCGCGGCAACGCGGTGGTGGAAGTCTCCATCGAAACCGAGACCGACAGCGAGACGATCCGCGAGCGCCGAATCGATCCCGAAAGCCGCGTGGCGATCAGTTCGGACACCGAGGAGCGCACCACGAGCGCCGAAGAGGCCGGCGACGGGGGCGTGACCGTGGCGTCCAACCTTCCCGACGGCGACGCGGCGGAGGGCGAGCAGTCTTCGCGCCGCGACAGCGAGACGCGCGAGCGCGTGAACTACGAAGTCTCCGAAACGGAGCGAGAGGTCCTGCGCGCGCCCGGCGCGATCCGCAGGCTGAGCGTGGCGGTTCTGGTGAACGGCACCACCACACGCGACGATACCGGCGCCGAGGCTTTCGAGCCTCGTCCAGAAGAGGAACTCGCGGCGCTTCGGGACCTCGTGGCGGCCGCCGTCGGCTTCGACGAGGCGCGCGGCGACCGGATAACGCTGCGCTCCATGCCGTTCGAGGCCGTGGACGCCACCGGAACGCCGGGCACGCTCTCCTGGGCGGACCGTCTCGGTATCGACGCCATGCGCGCGCTGCAGATCGCGGTGCTCGCCGTGGTGGCGCTCGTGCTCGGCCTCTTCGTGGTGCGTCCGGTGCTGGCCGGGGCGCGCGGCGGCGCACAGGCGCTTCCCGCGCCTTCTTCCGGCGACATGTCCGGCGCGACCGCCATGGCCGCGTTCGACGGCGACGTCGCAGGCGAGAGCGATTTCGGATTGCCCGAACTTCCGGAACTTCCCGCCCTCGCGGGGGCCGATGACGCCGCTGGGGAAGACGATCCCGTGGCACGTTTGCGCGATCTGATCGGGCAGCGGCGGGAGGAGGCGGTCGAGGTGCTTCACAGCTGGCTTGCGGACCGCCCGGGGCGCGCGCGATGACCATCGCGCATCTGCTGGAGGACTTCGCGCGATCCCGGGGGTCTGCGGACGACGCGGCGCCTCGCGGGCTGTCCGATGAAGCGATCGAGGCGCAGCGCCTCGAATCCTTCGAGGAGGGTTACAAGGCCGGCTGGGACGACGCCGTGGCCGCCCGCGACGCCGAGGAGGCACGGCTGTCGGCCGGCCTCGCGGCGACGCTCCAGGATCTCTCCTTCACATACAACGAAGCCTACGCGCATATGGTCAAGGCGCTCGAGCCCTTGCTCGAGCGCATGGTGGGCAGCATGCTCCCGGCCCTCGCGCGGGACGCGCTCAAGCATCATGTGCTCGACGAACTCAACGTGCTCGCACGCGACCTGGGCCGTGCCGAGGCGACTGTTCACGTCGCACCGGACGAGGTCGAGGCCCTGGAACCGCTCGTCGCCGAGGCCGGCTTCCCCGTCCGGGTCGCAGGCGACCCGGAGCTGGGCGAGGGACAGGCGCGGCTCCGCTTCGGCGAGGCGGAGCGTCAGGTGGATCTCGACGAGGTTCTCGCCCGCGTGCACCGCGCCGTCGCGGCCTTTTGCCACGAAACCGAAAGGGAGCTCCGTCATGGATGAAGACGCAGAGACCGCAACGCCGGCCAGCGGCATGTTCACGGCCGTCCCGATCGAGATCACCGTCGCGGTGGGCCGCGCACGCCCATTGATCCGCGATCTTCTTCGCATGGGGGAGAACGCCGTGCTGCCGCTCGACCGCAGGGTCGAGGATCCGGTCGAACTCTATGTCGGCGACCGGCTCATCGCCCGTGGTGAGCTCGAGGAAATGGAGGGCGAACAGGCGGGGCAGCTCGCGGTGCGCCTGACCGAGGTGGCGGATCTCGCCGGCGGGCTCGAGTGATGACGGGTCGCCGCCGGGCACTGCGCGCCGTCCTCCCGCTGACGCTTCTGGCCGGCGCGGCTCTGCTCGCAGCGGAACCGGCGGCGGCACAGGAAATCACGCTCTCCCTCGGAGAGGACGGGTCGCTGGCGGCCCAGAGCATTCAGCTCCTTCTGCTCGTCACGGTGCTGAGCCTCGTGCCGGGGATCGCCGT
Source organism: uncultured Rhodobacterales bacterium (assembly GCA_964585075.1). Lineage (GTDB taxonomy): Bacteria > Pseudomonadota > Alphaproteobacteria > Rhodobacterales > Rhodobacteraceae > Rhodosalinus. The sequence continues at coordinate 3,156 of CAZPCU010000039.1, read as the reverse complement.
CACGATCACCTGTTTTCCATTTCTGGTGACCGTGCTCTCGATCCTCCGGCAGGGGCTCGGGCTGCAGCAATCGCCGCCCAACATGTTGCTGGTGAGCCTGGCACTTTTCCTCACCTGGTACGTGATGGACCCGGTGTTCCGGGCCGCCTGGGACGGCGGCGTGCAACCCCTCATCGACGGCGATCTCGCCCTCGAAGCCGCCTTCGGCGCGACGATGGACCCCTTCCGCGGCTTCATGGCCAACCGCGTGGATCCGGCGACGCTCGAGGCGATGGCGGCGCTCCGTCCGGCGACGCCGGACGCGACGGCCGCCGAGATGCCGCTTGCCGTTCTGGTTCCGAGCTTTCTCCTCTCCGAGATCGCACGGGCCTTCGAGATAGGCTTTCTCGTCTTCCTGCCCTTCCTCGTCATCGACCTCGTCGTGGCGGCCGTGCTGATGTCCATGGGCATGATGATGGTGCCGCCGGCGATCGTGGCCCTGCCCTTCAAACTTGCATTCTTCGTTCTGGCCGATGGCTGGAGCCTCATCGCGGAAAGCCTCGTGCGCAGCTACATGTGAGCGTCGACCATCGCGGCGCCCGGCCGCGGCCGACGAAAACGCCCTCGTGCAATTGCCACCCCCGACCTGCGCCAACAGTCCTTAAGGCCGGACCCGGCACCAACGAAATCAAGGCGAGACGGCCTTTCAGCGCAGCAAGAGTGAGCGCGACGCAGCGAAGGATCTATGGGAAACAGCACCGGCAGCGGTCGTTGCCCATCCATATCGAGAAAACGTCGCATCCGTAAGCTTGCCTGACACCCGTCCAGCTAGCCACATTGGCCTGCCTCTCGCAAACACCTGACCCGCCAGGATCTTCCTTGCACGGGGCACCGCCGCGGGTCAGCGGACTATGAACTCGGCGTGCAGGGCGCCCGCTGCCTTGATGGTCTTCAGAATGTCGATCATGTCACGCGGAGTCACGCCCAGGGCGTTCAGCCCGGCGATAACCTCCGAGAGAGTGGCGCCGTCGGAGAGTTCCGCCAATCCCGGCCCCGGTTCCTCGTCGATCGCGGCGAAGCTGCGCGGGACCACGACCGTTTCGCCGGGCGAGAAGGGATTGGGCTGAACCGCAAGGGGCGCCTCCTCGATCCTGAGCGTAAGGTTCCCCTGGGCCACGGCGACCCGGGAGATGCGCACGTCCGAGCCCATCACGATGGTGCCGGAACGCTGATCGACAACGACCCGGGCGCGGCGCTCGGGCTCGACCGCGATCGCCTCGACGCGGCCCATTGCATGGGCCGGAGACCGCGCCCCCGTCCGGCCGATGTCGAGCCGGACGGTGCCTGCGTCCAGCATGACAGCCACGGAGCGGCCGAATTCGCGGTTGATCGCCGTCTCTATGCGTTGGGCGGTCGTGAAATCGGGCTCGCGCAGCGCGAGACGAAGCGCCGCGAGACCCGAGAAATCGAAGGCGACCTCGCGCTCGACCCTCGCCCCACCGGGAATAGATCCCGCCGTCGGCACCCCCTCGACGACGCGGGCTGCCTCGCCCTCGGCGGAGGCGCCGCCTGCAAGAACCGTGCCCTGTGCGACAGCGTAGATCTCGCCGTCCGCCGCGCTGAGCGGGGTCATGACCAGCGTGCCTCCGAGCAGACTGTCGGCGTCCCCGATTGCAGAGACCGTGACGTCGATGCGACTTCCCGCGCGCGCGAAGGGCGGAAGCTCCGCGGTGACGAGGACTGCTGCGACGTTGCGTGGCCGGAATGCTTCGCCGGCGACGTTGACCCCGAGACGCTCGAGGATGTTGGCCATGATCTCCTCGGTGAACGGCGCGTTTCGAAGCCCGTCCCCGGTTCCGTTGAGACCGACGACCAGCCCGTAACCCAGAAGGTCGTTGCCGCGCACGCCGTCCACCTCGACCAGATCCTTGAGCCGCACGGGGCCGGCCGCGGCGGCGAGCGGCAAGACGACAGCGATCATGGCGACGAGGAGCCGGGCCAGGCGCCTCATGGCAGGCGGTCCAGAAGGGTGAGGCGTGAAAGCCGGGCGGTCACCTCGTAGACGAGCTCGAGCTGTCGCTCGGCGTCTTTCAGCCGCGTCGCGGCCTCGAAGCGATCGGTTCCGACGAGTTCGGAGCGGGCGAGTTCAGCCGCGGATGTCTCGGCTGCGAGCCGCGCTTCTGCCGTCTCGATTTGCGCCTCGACTTGCCCGACTGTCGCCCTGAGTTCCGTCACACCGTCCTGTGCGGCCAGGAGACGGTCCCCGGCGGCGCGGAAGAGGTCCGCCCGCGCGGGTTCGGACAGATCATTCGCGGGATCTCCCGCGATCGCCCCGAGCGCGAGGGCGGAGAGGACATCGCGGAGCGCCGGATCGCTCGCCCGGGCTTCGAGGCGCGCCCTGTCCGACCCGCCAAGCGGCACGGGGGACATGGGCGCATCGTCGCCGAGGTACCCCGCGGTCTCGAAGCCGCCCCCCGGGTCCGAGAACCAGGCCTCGACGACGGCCGACAGGTCGGCGGGATCGTCCAGTCCCGCAACCGCGGCGCGGATATCCGCCAGCATCGTCTCGGCCGGCGCCAGCGCAGGGCCGTCGCTCGCGGCACCCGCGAACAGGCTGCGGCCCGCGGCCGACGTGTTGAGAGACGAGACGACGCGCGCGAAGGCCGCTTCGGCTTCCGCGCCCCGCAGCGCGTTCCCCGCGCCCGAAGCGCCGGCCTGATCGAGAAAGCCGGCGGCGAGATCCCCCGCTGCGCCGGAGACGGTGCCGAGCGCGGCCTGCTGGGCGCGGGCGAGCGTGGCCGCCTCGGCCGCCGCGCGGCGATGGCCGGAGGCCGTGCCGAGACGGTGCTCGATCGCGGCAAGGGAGCTGAAATCGCCCTTGAGCCGGGTTCCCGGATCCGAAACGCGCCCCGTCGTGAGCGCCCGGGCGTGATCTCCCAGCGCGTGCCTGGCCTCGGCCGTCTGCCGACGTAACAGGAAGCCTTGTGCGAGATCGCCGATCGACTGTGCCGCCATTCTCAGATCCTCGTCAGCGTGCCCAGCATCTCGTCCACGACGCGGATCATGCGGGCGTTGGCGTCGTAGAGCTGCTCGTAGAGGAGCAGCCGCTGCAGCTCGGCGTCGGTATCGACACCGGCGGCCAGTTCGGCGTCGGTAAGCGAGTCGAGGCGCGCCGTC
>CAZPCU010000038.1:0-11173 GCA_964585075.1 uncultured Rhodobacterales bacterium | reverse complement strand
CAGGGCATAGACCGTCATGCCGGCGCCCCGGCGTCGGCGCGGCCGATGTCGTCCACGGCCTTCTGCAGCGAGATCCGGTCGAGGGAGTCGAAGGGCAGCGCGGTGAAGGCCGTGATCCGGTTCCTGAGCGCGCCGTAGGCGTGCTGGAAGGCGAGGCTCTTCTCGGCGTCCGTGCCCTCCACCTTGACCGGGTCCGGCATGCCCCAATGGGCGCTGATCGGCTGGCCGGCCCAGGCCGGGCAATCCTCGTTCGCGGCCTGGTTGCAGACCGTGAAGACGAAGTCGAACCGGGGCGCGTCGTCCCCCTGGAACTCCGCCACGTTCTTGGCGCGGAGCGGCGAGATGTCGTGGCCCTTCTGCTCGAGCACCTCGAGCGCGAAGGGGTTGAGCTCCGAGTAGGGCTTGGTGCCGGCGGAATAGGCGTCGAAGCGGTCGCCGGCCTCCTTGCGCAGGATCGACTCGGCGAAGATCGACCGGGCGGAGTTCCCGGTGCAGATGAAGAGGACCGTGTATTTCTTCTCGGGCATGGCCGGGTTTCCTTGGATCGAGGGAAGCGTGACGGGCGCGCAAAGCTCCGGCCGGCCGCGGCAGCAGTCGAGGAGCAGGTAGTCGAAGGTCCGCCGCACCTCGGACATCTCCACGGAATAGCGCAGCGAGGTCCCCGCCCGCTCCTGCGTGACCAGCCCCGCCTGCATCAGCGCCGCGAGATAGGTCGAGAGGGTGGAGGGCTTCAGCCCGAGCGCCTCGGCGAGTTCGCCCGCCGGCACCCGGTCGGGATAACGGCGCATGAGCAGCCGGAACACGGCGAGCCGCTGGGGATGGCCGAGCGTGGCGAGGCGAGCGGGAATCAGTGTTTCCATATTTCATGGATATAAGAATTTATCTCCGGGGCAATCCCTCTCCCGGTTGAAACCCACGGCGAGGCGTCGAATGGCACAGTCCGGACCCGACGCCGGCCGCCTTGCGCGTGCATGGCGCCCATGCCCGCAGGCGCAGCGTTTCCGCGCCTGACGCCAAGCCGAACGCCAGGTGTGGAAGCCCGTGAAGGTTGTTCACCCGAGACGGGGCCGAGAAGCTGGGGGTACCACAAACCGACTTCCAGCCCGGAGAGCCCCGGATGAATCTCCACAAGAATGCGCGCCTTGCGCCGCCGGGTCGAGCGGTGATGATCACTCGGATCGAGCAGGAAGGTTGGCCGGTTGCCCGCGCCGCGGCTGCGGCGGGCGTGTCCCGTCGCACGGCCTATCGCTGGCTGGCGCGATGGCGCGCCGAGGGCGCGGCGGGCCTTCTGGACCGCTCTGCCCGTTCGCATGGGTGTCCTCATGCCCTGCCTGCGCCGCGGCGCGGGCTCGCGGGAGGGCGCCGGCCGTTCGAGCCGTATGTCGCGCCGTGACATAGACGCGGTCCCGCTCTCCGAGCCCCAGCCGCCGTCCATCCGCGAGGTCGATGCGGTCCACCCGGCGGCCATCGGCGTCGCCCCGGATCGACAGCCCCCGTGACGCGGGCCTCCCGTTCGAACGCGACCCCGCGCTCTTCCAGCCATGCGACCAGCGGCGAGACGAGGCTGTCGTACTGGTCGTAATGCGCTCCCAGAATCCCGGCGATGCGCGTGAGGCCCGGCAGGAGGTGGATGAAGCGGCGCATGTAGCGGCGCATTTCGGCCAGCGCGTGCCAGGGCTGGAACGAGAACATGGTGGACCACATGATCCAGAAGCTGCTCTCGAAGAAGTCGCGGTCGAACCACGACCTGATGGTGCGGCCGGACAGGCGGCGTTCCGGAAAGATCAGCGGGCGGTTGAGCGCGACGATGTCGCGGCCGGGTTACTCGCTCCAGTCATGGACATGGACGTCGCGCCCGGAATGTCCTTTCATGATCTTAACGGCGAGTTCCTCGTGCTCCTTGTCGCGGCAGCGCACCCACATAAGGATACCGCCGTGGCGGATCTGCTCCTCGTAGTACTCCCTATGATGCTTGCCGACGCGCCGTGCGAGCAGCGTGCCCAGCACGGCGCCCGGGCTTCCGCCGATCGCGATGGCCGCGATCGAGCCCGCAAGGGTGCTGGCGGGCGTCAGCAAGGCGGCCATGGCGATATAGGATCCCACGAAGAAGAACCCGCCGGCGATCGCGCCCTCGAGTTCCCCCATCGCTTCCTGCGAAACGAAATGCGCGCGCGGCGCTCTCGGATCGTCTTCCAGCTCTTCCGAGCGCCAGTATGACTTTCCCAGCTTCTCCCGCAGCGCGTACTCGCTGCCGAGAAGGCTTATGTCGGAGTGGTGGAAGCCCACGGCGCGCAGGTCGTAGAAGGCCGCCTGCTGCGCCTCGAAGCTGTCGAAGACGCCCACGGCTTCCGGAACTTCGATGACGGTGGTTCTTTCGTCCTTCGGTGCGTCTTCCATGACGAGCTCTCCTCTCGCGAACGCCCAGGCCCCGAAGAAGAGAGCGCCCCGTCTCCGGCCGGTGGCATGCAAGAAGGCATGCTCCACTGCGAGCGGTAAAGCATATTCGATGCGCTTTCCACCATGACGACCGGTCCCGGTCTGCGGGCGCCGCGCACCGGTGGCGGCGACGCGTCCGCGCAGTCTCTACTTCGTCAGGATGAGCTTGCCCGCCCTGGTGATGCGCAAAGTGTAGACCTGGCCGTCCAGATCGATCTCCGCGGTCGATCCCCCCGCCATGAGATCATGGGCATCGTGGCGCGGCAGATCCGGCCGCGCGGACAAGGTTCCACCACAAGATGCTTGACCGGATAGACGGTCGCTTTCGACACTCCTTTCCATGGCACGTCTCTCCTGCTTTCTCATGGCGTCACCGGCCCGCGAACTCGAAGGAGAAACTCCGCGGCGCGCCGCGCGGCGGGGCCGGGAAGGGCGCGGCGCGGCGAATGTGGTCGAGCGCCGCCCGGTCGAGTTCGCGCGCGCCGGAGCTTCTCAGGACGCTGGCCGCGACGAGCTCGCCGCTGCCCCCGATCCGGAAGCCGACCACCGCGACGCCGCGGGCGCGCACCCGCTCCTTCCGGGTGCGCGCGATCTGGCGCAGCACGCGGCCGCCGTAGTTCGCGGCCTCGGCGCGGCCGCTTTCCGCCCTCGGGCTGGTCGTGACCGTCGCGGCGCGCGTCGCCTCGGCGTCCCGGGCGCCCTGGGCGTCGCCCCGCCGCGCGCTCCGGTCGGCGTTCCCGGCGGGCGACGGCGCGGCGGGCGGGCGCGCCTGGGACGGCTCGGGCTCCCGCTGGCGCGGAGGCCGCGGGCGGGGGCGCGGGGTCTCCGCCGAGGCTTGCCGGACACGCACCGGGGCGGCGCCGGTCACGCGCTCGGCCACCGCTGCGGGCGGCGTGAGGGCAGGCTGGCCCGCGGTCCGGGCGCTCTCCTCCGGCACGGACGCAGGGGCGGTCGCGGCGGTCTGCGCGGGGACGACCGCAGCCCGTTGTGCAGGCGCGGGCGCCTGCTGTGGCCGGGCTGCGGCGGCAGCGTCCTGGCGCGCCACGGGCACCGCGCCTGCGGGCGCGACGGCTTCGGCGCGATCCGGCTCCGCCGGCTGCGGAACCGGTGCGGCCTCGGCCGGCCCCTGTTCGGCGGGCGGGGGCGGAGAGGCCGCGCCGCCTGCGGCGAGATCGGCGAAGCTGTCGCCGAGGCGCGCGACCGCGACCGGCGCGCCGCCCCCCGCCATCGCCGCTTCGGGCTCGGGGCGCAGGACGAGGCCCAGCGCGGCGAGGTGGAGTGCGGCCGAGACGGCCCCGCCGAGGATGAGCGCCCGTGGCGTCACGGCAGCGCCCTCTCGGTCACGAGGATCACCTCCCCTGCCCCGGCCGCGCGCAGCGCGCCCGCGATGTCCGCAAGGCGGCGGGCGGAGAGATCGCGGTCGGGAACGAGGCGGGCGGGCGGCGCGGCCGACCCCGTCTCCTCGCCGCGCCGGGCGAGGTAGTCCGCGGGCGACACCGGCTGGCCGCGGTGCAGCGTCGTGCCGTCGGCGCGGATCACCAGCGCGTCCGGCGGGGCGCTCCGGTCGAGCTCCGCCGCCCGGACGAGCTGCACGTCGCCGTCGAGCGGAGGCGCGAGCGATCCGGCGACCAGGAAGAAGACGAGCATCAGGAAGACCACGTTGATGAGCGCGATCGTGGGCTCCCCCCGCGCGCGGCGATATGTCCGGCGGGCCGCCACGGTCAGCCGAGCACCCGGACGTCGGCGGACGGGACGGCCCGGAGCGCGACGAGGAGATCGGTCAGCCGCTGCGCCGTGACCTCCCCTTGCAGGCTGACCAGCACGGCGCGGCCGTCCTCGCCCAGACGATCCCTGACCGCCGCCGCCGCCTGTTCGAGCGCCGTGGCCTCGCCGTTCACGCTGATCGCGTCGGGCGCGAGCCGCACGAAGACCGGCGGCGCGTCGCCCGGCATCGCACCGCCGGCCGCGGCCGCGAGCGGCAGCTCCCCGAAGCGCGTGAAGGTCGAGGAGAGCATGAAGAAGAGCAGCAGCAGGAAGATCACGTCGATGAGCGGCGTGAGCGACAGCCGACGGCGGTGGAAGGCTGGCGCGCTACGCATGGACCACCCCCGCGGTGTGAGACCGGTGCGCGGGCACGTGGCCCGGCCCGAACCCCGGGCGCAGGAGCACCTCCAGCGCCTCGTCCGCGAGAGCGCGCTCCGCGGCCACGCGGGATTCGAGATAGGTGAGGCAGAGCGCCGTGGGCATCGCCACGCCAAGGCCCACCGCGGTAGTCAGCAGCGCCACCCAGATCCCCCCTGCGAGCGCCGAGGGATCGACGGCCGCCCCGGCGGCCTGAAGGGCCTGGAACGCCTCGATCATCCCGAGCACCGTGCCGAAGAGGCCGAGAAGCGGGGCGAGCTGAACGACGGAATCGAGCAGGCGAAACCCGGATTCCAGGCGCGCGAGCCCGGCGTCGATCTCGGCCTGAAGCCGGGAGCGGGCTTGCCCGGCCCCCTCGCCGAGGGCTCGGGCGAGCACGGCGGAAAGATGGTTCGGGCTTCGGGCAAGGGCGGCCCGCGCGGCGGCATCCGCCCCTGCGTCCGCCTCTCGGAGCGCGCGGCGCACCGCTTCGTGCCGGCCCACGCCGAGGCCGCGGAACTGCCAGAGCTTGGCCAGCACGACGGCGAGCGCCACGATCGACACGGCGCCGAGCAGCGCCACCACCGGCCCGCCGAGCGCCACGGCCTCGCGCAGGCCGGCCAGGATTTCGGCCAACGTGCTCATCCCGACACCTCGAGATCCGCGCGGCTTTCCAGCCGCAGCTGCTCCATGCAGGCGCCGGCCTCGAGGCCCGCGCCCGAACAGTCCTCCGCCGCGTTCACGAGAACCCGCCCGAGCGCCGCGCACTCGGCGCCCGGCAGGTCGAACTGGCGCACACGGGTCCGTCCCTCCGGCACCGACTGGAAGTCGAACAGGGACAGCCGTTCCACCAGGCCCTCGGCGTCGAAGACCACCGTCTCGAACACGAGCGCGTCGAGATCGGCGCCCAGCGCGTTGTCCACCACGAAGGTCAGACGGCAGGCGCTCTCCGTCTGCGTCACGGTGTTGAGTTCCAGCCGGAGCGACCGGTCGGTCTCGCCTTCGCTCGCGGCCGCGGCGCCGGAGAAGGCCAGGGAAAGAAGCAGGGTCGAGGCGGATTGCCGTATCACCAGTCGAACTCCTTCGTGAGCGCGATCTTGAAGGTCCGGCCCGGCGCGTTGTCGAGCTGCAGGTTGGGCCGGTAGCTCTCGTCCGTGACGTTCTCGACGGAGACGTTCACCGTCATGCCCTCGAGCGGCCCGGACCCGGGCGTCCAGTCGAGGAAGAGGTCATGGGTGAAATAGCTGTCGCCGCTGGTCTCGGCCGAGGCGGTCGTGATGCTGTTCGCCCAGTTGCCCCGCCACCCGAGGCGCAGGTCGCGCTCCGGCAGCTTGGCGCCCAGCGTGAGCGAGAGGGTGTCGGCGGGCGTGTCGGTCAGCGTCTCGCCGGTGCTCTCGTCCTCCGAACGGACCAGCGAATAGGCGGCGTTCGCGAACCAGCCCTCGGCATCGTAGGCGCCCTCGAGTTCGAGGCCCCAGATGCGCGCGCTGTCGATGTTCGAGAAATAGGGCACCACCGCCTGTCCGGGCGTCGGCCCCGCCGCGCGCGGCGTCGGGGCGATCAGGTCGCGGATCGCGTTGTTGAAGGCCGTCGCCTTGACCTGCAGGCTGTCGCCGTCGCTCAGCACGTCGAACCCTTCGTAGGCGAGGCCGATCTCGACCGTGGTGGCGGTCTCGGGCTCGAGGTTCAGGCTCGGCGTGCGCGGGCCGAAGAAGAGGGGGCCGCGCTGCACCTCTCCTTCGGTCGAATAGAGTTCGTCGAGCGTCGGCAACCGCTCGGTGCGCGCGAGCGATCCGAACACGGACCACGCGTCGTTCAGCTCGTACATGACGGCGAGCTTCGGCGAGACGGCGAGTTCCTCCGTCGCGCGCGCGCCCGCCGCCTCGGCGGCGGCGCCGGGATCCTGGAACGCCTTTTCCAGCCGAAGTCCCGGGATGAGGGTCAGCCGGTCGTTCCAGATGAACTCCCCCTGCGCGTAGAGCGCGACCCGCCGGTCGGTGCCCTCGGGATGGAAGGCGAGCGGCCCCAGGGAGGAAGAGGCCGTGCGCTCCTGCCCGTAGAGCTGCGCGCCGAAGGTCAGGAAGTTCTCCCAGTCGCCCCCGCCGAACTCCATGGTGTTCTCGGCCTTGAGGGTCAGCGTCTCGTAGGCGGCGTCGTTGTCGCAGAGAACCTGCAAGATGCCGGGCGCGCACATCATGCCGAGGGAGAAGTCGCGCTTGCGGACTTCCGTGTCCGCGTAGGAGAGCGTCACGTCTAGGTCGAACCAAGGGTTGCCCGCGCCCTCGTGACGCCAGTTCAGCACGGCCGTGTCGTCGAGCGTGCGGATATCGGACGTCCCGAAGCCGGTGGCGGCCGGCCCGCCTGTCTGGGCGACGGCCGCGTCGTCGAGATCGCCGTCGGTCCGGGAATAGGAGAAGCGGAGCGACTGGTCGTCCGCCTCTCCGAAATGCCAGGTGCCCTTCACCAGCCCCGACCACCGCTCGTAGGCGGAGCCCGGGATCGTCGTGCCGTCGCCGTCCTCGATGTCGTCCGACGTGCCGCGGTTGAGCGCGAACAGGAACTCCGCGTCCTCCGAGGGCCGGGCCGCGTAGATCAGCCCGCCCCGCCACGCGTTCCCGTTCGAGCCGTATCCCGCAGAGAACCGTAGCGCCCCCGTCTCCCCCGGCTCGAGAAAATCGGAGGCATCCTTCGTGGTGAAGTTGATCACGCCCCCGATGGCGCCCGAGCCGTAGAGCGTGGAGGAGGCGGGCCCGCGCAGGATCTCCACCCGCTTGTAGAGCGCCGGGTCCCCGAAGAAGGAGCCGGTGCGATACTGCTCGAAGAACTTGGGCGCGCCGTCCACGGTGACGATGATCCGCGCCTCGCTCGCCGTCTGCTCGGCGTTGCCGATGCCACGGATGTTGAAGGCACCGCCGGCGATCCGGCTGGACCCCGCCGCCTGGACGCCAGGCACGGAGTCGAAGAGCTCGCCCACGGTCGTCGCCTGTTCGCGGTCTATGTCCTCCTGTTCCAGCACCGTCACCGCCTGCGGCGTATCGATCGCCACCTTCTCCGTGCCCGCGCCGAGAACCAGTCGCCCGAGCGGCGTGAAACCGCCCTCGGTCTCCTGCGCGAAGACCTGTCCCCCGACTCCCGCGGCCAGCGCCGCCGCAGCGGCGCCCCGGAGCAGGCGCGTTTTGCCCGTCCTCATCCTTTCCCTTCCTCTTTTCCAGGTGCGGGTCGGGCTGGCGTCGGGCTGGCGTGACCGCGTCGTGCAATTCTGACTTGATGTGTCGGGAATGCAGCTTTACGAATCCCGACAGAAACAGTCAATAGAAGTCCGCGCCCTCGAGCCGCCGCCAGAGCCGGCCCGGACGACGAGAAAGAGCGGACCCATGAGCGAGACGTCCCGTATTTCCCCCGATGCCATCCTCGCGGCGCGCGCCGAGCGGCCGAGGCTGCGCGCCCGCGATCTCGCGGCGGCGCTCGGCGTGCCCGAGGCCGCCCTCGTCGCGGCCGAGACCGGCCGCGCGGCGACCCGGATCGCGGCGCACCCGAACGCGCTGATGCCCGCCGTGACGGAACTCGGCGAGGTCATGGCGCTCACCCGCAACGAAAGCGCGGTGCACGAGCGGGTGGGCAGCTATCTCGAGTATCATCCGGGCGAGCACGCGACGATGGTGCTCGGCCCCGAGATCGATCTGCGCATGTTCCCGAAGCACTGGGCCCACGCCTTCGCGGTGACCGAGGAGACGGAGGCCGGCGTCCGGCGCAGCCTCCAGGTCTTCGACGCCGCCGGCGACGCGGTGCACAAGGTGCACCTGAAACCCGCCTCGGACGTCGCGGCCTTCGATCGCCTCGTCGCCGCGCTCGCCACGGGCGAGGAAAGCCGCGACTTCGATGCCGCGCCGCGCACACCGCCCGAGGGCGCGCGGATCCGCGAGGACAAGATCGACATCCTGCGCAAGGAATGGGAGCGGATGACCGATACCCACCAGTTCCTGCGCCTCGTCTCGAAGCTCAAGATGAACCGCCTCGGCGCCTACCGCGCGGCCGGCGCGCCCTATGCCGAGCCGCTCGCCCCCGAGGCCGTGGCCGCGATGCTGGAGCGCTCTGCCGCCGAGGGCATCGAGATCATGCTCTTCGTGGGCAATCCGGGCTGCATCCAGATCCACGCCGGCACGATCCACACGCTGACCCCGATGGGACCGTGGCAGAACGTGATGGACCCGCGCTTCAACCTGCATCTGCGGGCGGATCACGTCGCCGAGGTCTGGCGCGTGTGGAAACCCACGCAGCGCGGGCCGGCGATCTCGGTCGAAGCCTTCGACGAGGAAGGGCGGCTCGTCCTGCAATGCTTCGGCAAGCGCAAGGAGGCCGAGCCCGTGGCCTGGAATGCCATGGTCGCAGAGCTGGCGCCGGCCGAGACCGCGGAGGCGACGGCATGACCATGCGACCGATCGGCCTCGCCGCCGCTTTCGCCCTTCTCTGCCTCCCGCTCGGCGCCGGCGCGGCGGAACGGGTCGTCGCGGTGGGCGGCTCGGTCACCGAGACCGTCTTCGCCCTCGGCGCGGGCGACCGCCTGGTCGCGCGCGACACGACCTCCACCTGGCCGCCCGACGCCGAAGCCCTGCCCGACGTTGGCTATGTCCGGCGGCTCTCGCCGGAGGGCGTGCTGTCGGTCGCGCCGGATCTCATCCTCGCGGAGGAAGGCGCCGGCCCGCCCGAGACGGTCGAGCTTCTTGCCGCAGCTGAAATCCCGTTCGTCACGATCCCCGACGCGACCGACGCCGAGGGCGTCGCCCGGAAGGTCGAGGCGGTGGGTGCGGCGCTCGGCCTCGACGACAGGGCGGCGGAGCTTGCCGCCTCGATCCGCGCCGACATGCGCGCGATCCGCGAACGCGCGGCGGAAATGGGCGCACCGGCGCGCGTGCTCTTCCTCCTGTCGGCCGAGGGCGGACGGCTCATGGCGTCGGGCAGCGGCACGGCGGCCGATTCGATGATCCGCCTCGCGGGTGGCGAGAACGCCGTCACGGGCTTCGAGGGCTACAAGCCGCTCACCGACGAGGCGGTGCTCGCCGCGGCCCCCGAGGTGGTGCTGATGATGGAGGGCCGCGCGGGCCATGGCGGCGCCGGGGTGCTGTCGCACCCGGCCCTGGCCGCCACGCCCGCCGGCCGTGACGGCAGGCTGGTCGAGATGGACGGGCTCTATCTCCTTGGCTTCGGCCCGCGCACGGCCGAGGCCGTCGCCGATCTCCACGCGGCGCTCTACCCGAACGAGAGCTGAGCCATGGTCGCCATCGCCGAGGGCGCGCCTCCTGCCGCGGGCGACCGCAGCCTGCTCGCCCGTCGCGCCACATGGGGTCTCGTGGCGCTGGCCCTCCTGACGAGCTGGGCGTCGCTCGCCACGGGGGCGGCGGGCGTGTCGCTGACCGACGCCCTCGGCCGAATCTTCTCGGGCGAGGGCCTGACGCTGCAGGAAAGGATCGTGATCCTCGAGATCCGCCTGCCGCGGCTCATCACGGGGCTCCTGGTGGGCGCGGCGCTCGCGGTCTCCGGCGCCGTGATGCAGGGACTCTTCCGCAACCCGCTCGCCGATCCGGGGCTCGTCGGCGTCGGCGCCGGGGCCGGGCTGGGGGCGGTCTCGGCCATCGTGCTGGGGGGCCTGCTGCCGCCGGCGATCGCCGCGGCCACCGGCATCTACACCGTGCCGGTCGCCGCGTTCCTCGGCGGATGGGCCGCCACTATGGTCCTTTACCGCGTCTCCACCCGCGCCGGGCAGACCTCGGTGGCCACGATGCTGCTGGCGGGCATCGCGCTCGGCGCGCTGGCCGGCGCGGCGACGGGCCTTCTGGTCTACGTCGCCGACGACCAGCAACTCCGGGACCTCACCTTCTGGGGCCTCGGCTCCCTCGCCGGCGCCGCCTGGACCAAGCTGGCCGTGGCCGCGCCGATCATGCTCGCCGCGATGGCCGGGACGCTCTGGCTCGCACGCGGGCTCAACGGCCTCGCGCTCGGCGAGGCGGCCGCGGCGCACATGGGCGTGCCGGTGCAGCGGATGAAGAACCTCGCCATCCTCTCCGTCGCCGGGGCGACGGGCGCGGCGGTGGCCGTCTCGGGGGGCATCGGGTTCGTGGGCATCGTCGTGCCGCATCTCCTGCGCCTCGCCACGGGGCCGGACCACCGCCACCTTCTGCCCAACGCGGCGCTTCTGGGCGCGAGCCTGCTGGTGGGCGCCGACATGCTGTCCCGCACGGTCATCGCGCCGGCCGAACTGCCGATCGGGATCATCACCGCGCTTCTGGGCGCGCCGGTCTTCCTCTGGATCCTCCTGCGCCGGCGCGGCGTGCTGGACCTGTGAGGCGCGCATGATCGACGCCTCCCGCCTCACGGTCACGCTGGGCCGCCGCCGGGTTCTCGACGGCCTCGACTTCCGCGCCATGCCCGGCGCGCTGACCGCGATCGTCGGGCCGAACGGCTCCGGCAAGACCACCCTGATGCGCGCCCTGACCGGCGAGATCGCCGCGGAGGGGCGGCTCTTGCTCGAGGGCGAGGACCCGCGAAAGCTGCGCCCCTGGCAGCTCGCGCGGCGGCGCGGGGTTCTCGCGCAGTTCACGCGGCTGGCCTTTCCCTTCAC
>CAZPCU010000037.1:0-11456 GCA_964585075.1 uncultured Rhodobacterales bacterium | reverse complement strand
TGATCCCGGTCATCTCCTCGAACTCGGAATAGAGCCGCTCGTCGGTGTCGTAGTGCCGGGAGGAGTAGAGGTTCACCTCGCCATTGGCGAAAAGCGCGGGCGCCGACGTCGCGGCGATCAGCGCGGCCAGCGCGCCCGTCAGGGCGGGCTTCGGAAACTTGGTCATTGGGATGCTCCCTGGTTGCATTCGCGTCGCAGTATCCGACACAAACACTCGGATACCGAATGGCGCGCGCGGGTCAAGTTTTTTCCGATTGTTTCAGTCGGCTTTCCGCCCCTTGCGCCGGCACCGCCCCCGCCGCATGGGAAGGCCATGGACCGCCTGAGCCAGTCACCCACCGACCCCGCCTTCGTGCAGGATCCCTACCCGTTCTACGCCGAGGCCCGCGCCCGCGGCCCACTCCACTGGTGGGATGCGTACGGGATGCCCGCGGCGTTCGACTTCGCCACCGTGGACGCCGTGCTCCGGGACCGGCGATTCGGCCGGGAGACCCCGGCGGAACTGGTGGAAGCGCCGCCAGCGCATCTCGCGCCCTTCCACGCGATCGAGGACCACTCCATGCTGGAGCTCGAGCCGCCGCGGCACACGCGGCTGCGCAAGCTCGTGCTGCGCGCCTTCACCACCCGCCGGATCGCCGCACTCGCGCCGGAGATCGAGGCGCTTTGCCATGAGTTGATCGACGGCTTCCCGGCGGGCGCGTTCGACCTTCTGCCCACCTATTGCGAACGGCTCCCCGTGATCGTCATCGCGCGGCTTCTCGGCGTGCCCGAAGAGACGGCGCCCCGGCTGCTCGACTGGTCGCACGCCATGGTGGCAATGTACCAGGCCCGCCGGGACCGGGCCGCGGAAGACGCCGCGGCAAAGGCGGCGGCGGAGTTCGCGGCCTTCCTGCGCGGTATTGTGGCGGAACGGCGGGCGCGCCCCGCCGACGACCTGATCTCCCATCTCGTCGCCGCGGAGGAGGCGGGCGATACGCTTTCGACCCAAGAGCTGATCGCCACCTGCGTCCTGTTGCTGAACGCCGGGCACGAGGCCACGGTCCATACCGTCGGCAACGGGGTGAAGGCGATCCTGGAGAACGCGGTTCAGGACTCCCTCGCGCCCGACCGGATCGAGGGGACCGTCGAGGAAATCCTGCGATTCGATCCGCCGCTTCACATGTTCACCCGCTGGGCCTACGAGGAGGCGGAGATCGCCGGGCACCGCTTCGGCCGCGGCGACCGCATCGCGCTCCTGCTCGGCGCCGCCAACCGCGACCCCGCCCGCTGGCGCGCGCCGGCGCGCTTCGATCCCGCGCGCGCCGTCCGGCCCAATGCCGCCTTCGGCGCGGGGCTCCATTTCTGCGTGGGCGCCCCGCTCGCGCGGCTCGAGCTTCGGATCGGGCTTTCCACGCTCTTCGCGCGCTGCCCGGAGCTTCGCCTCGCCGCACCGCCGCGCTACGCGGAAATCTACCATTTTCACGGGCTGGAGCGGCTGGAGGTGCGCCGGTGACGCCGGCCGTCAGATCGGCAGCGCCGTCGTGGCCTTGATCTCTTCCATGGACAGGAGCGCGGTGACGTTGTGCACCTTCACCCGGGCGATGAGCGACTGGTAGAAGGCGTCGTAGGCGCGGGCATTGCGCACGCGGACCTTCAGGATGTAATCCACGTCGCCCGCGAGCCGGTGCGCCTCCTGCACCTCGGGCCGCTCCCGCAGGGCCTCCAGGAATTCGGCCTGCCACTCCGCCTCGTGCTCGGAGGTCCGGATCAGCACGAAGAAGCAGGCCTCGAAGCCCAGCGCCTCGGCGTCGAGCGCGACGGTCTGCTTGCCCACGACCCCGGCCTCGCGCATCTTGCGGATGCGGTTCCAGACGGGCGTCTTGGAGGAGCCCACGGCGCGCGCGATCTCCTCGAGCGACTGCCCGGCGTCCTCCTGGAGCTGGCGCAGGATCTTCAGATCGAGTTCGTCGAGCCGCGACGCCATCCCTAATCTCCCGCCTGTCCCGGAGAATTTCCGTCAACGCACGAAGATAGCGAACGCGCGCCCGCGCTCAATGGCCGGGGTGGAAAAACCGGGCCGCCCCGCGACGCCCCGCCCCTTTCCCTGACATGGATCAATGATTAGGACAGGATGCAAGTATAGTTCCGCAGACATGACCATGACCGAGCCGAGCCCAGTGACCCAAGCCCAGCCCGCCGCAGCCGCCCCCGCCCTGCCGGACGCCGCCACCGTGACCGAGGTCACCCACTGGACGGACCGGCTGTTTTCGTTCCGCGTCGAGCGGCCGAAGAGCCTGCGCTTCCGCTCGGGGGAATTCGTGATGATCGGACTGCTGAAGGAGGACGGCAAGCCGCTGCTGCGCGCCTACTCCATCGCGAGCCCGGCCTGGGCCGACGAGCTCGAGTTCTACTCGATCAAGGTGCAGGACGGCCCGCTCACCTCGCGGCTCCAGCACATCCAGCCGGGCGACCAGATCATCCTGCGGCCGAAACCGGTGGGCACGCTCGTCCACGACGCGCTGCTTCCCGGCAAGCGGATCTGGTTCTTCGCCACGGGCACCGGGATCGCGCCCTTCGCCTCGCTCATCCGCGACCCGCAGACCTACGAGGATTACGAGCAGGTGATCCTCACCCACACCTGCCGGGAGGTGGCCGAGCTCGAATACGGCCGCCGCCTCGTGGAAAGCCTCGCGGAGGATCCGCTCATCGGCGAGATGGTGGGCGGCAAGCTGTCCTACTACCCGACCACCACGCGCGAGGAGAGCCCGAAGATGGGCCGCATGACGACGCTGATGGAGGACGGAATGCTCTTCGCCGATCTCGGCGTCGCGGATTTCGGCCCTGAGACGGACCGCGCCATGGTCTGCGGCTCGCTGGGTTTCAACATGGACATGAAGGCGCTGCTCGAAGGCGCGGGGCTCCGCGAGGGCGCGAATTCCGAGCCCGCGGAATACGTCGTCGAGAAGGCCTTCGTCGGCTGAGGCGCGGGGCCCGCGCGGCGGCGGGCCCGGGCCTTTGCCAGGCTCAGAGGCCGAGCGCGTCGCGCACCGTATCGAGCGCCGATTGCAGGAGGTCGGGATTGTCCTGCGCCTGGCGCAGGGTGGCCTTGAGCGTCGTCTTCTCGCTGTCGGAAAGCGACGAGCCGTCGATGATCTCGGCCACCTGATCGTAATCGAAGTTCTCCGACGTGAGCGCCTCGCGCGCGGTCTGGCCGGCGTCCGAGGCGCCCTCGGCCGCGTCGCTCGCCGTCTCCGTCGCGGTTTCCGCGGCGCTGTCGGCGGCCTCCATCGCGCCCTCGGCCGCGTCCGTCGTTTCCTCCGCGGCGGTGTCGGCGGCCTCCGAGGCTTCGCCCGCGGCGTCCTCCGCGGCGCCGACCGCGTCCTCGACCGCGCTCTCGGCCGCATCGGCCGCTTCCGATGCGGCCTCGCCGGCGCTCTCGGCGGCGTCCTGGACCGACTCGACGGCGGCGCCGGCGGCGTCTTCGGCCTCCTCGAGCGCGCTTTCGGCGGCCTCCGCGGCCTCGGACGCCGCATCCTCCATGGTTTCGGCGGCGTCCTCGGCGGCGCTCGCCGTGTCGTCGCTTTCTTCGGTCGCGCCATCGGCGGTCGGCTCCGCCCCGGTCTCTTCGGTCCCGGTCTCTTCGGTCGCGGCCTCTTCGGCCTCGCGCGGCGCGTCGTTCGTGACGAGGAAATACCCGCCGACGGCCACGGCCGCGACGATCAGAATCCAGATCAGGTTTCGCATGCTGTCTTCCTCCTATCGCGGCGGGCCATTCGCATCCGCCACGTTGATCCACATTGGGCCCAAACCTGGGGGACGCAAGTGAAAGCCTTGCAAAGCGGCGGTTTGCAGCCGATGAGACGCTTGAATCGAACAGGGGCCGGGTTTACCTTGGCGCCTCTGAATCCCGTCACTGTCGAAGGAACGAAACCATAGCCCGAAGACCTCACAACGCGCCGCCCACGCGCGACACCGGCCCCCGCGTCAACGATCGCATCCGCGCACCGGAAATCCGCCTCATCGGCCCCGATGGAGAGAACGTCGGCGTCGTTCCCCCCTCCCGGGGGCTCGAACTGGCCGAGCAGGCTGGCCTCGATCTCGTCGAGATATCGCCGAACGCCACGCCGCCGGTCTGCAAGATCATGGATTTCGGCAAGTTCAAGTACGAACAGCAGAAGCGCGAGGCCGAGGCCAAGAAGAAACAGAAGGTCATCGAGGTCAAGGAGGTCAAGTTCCGCCCCAACACCGACACCCACGACTACGAGGTGAAGATGCGCAACGTGGTCAAGTTCCTCGAGAAGGGGGACAAGGTGAAGGTGACGCTGCGCTTCCGCGGCCGCGAGATGGCGCACCAGAATCTCGGGCGGGAACTGCTCCAGCGGGTCGCCGAGGACGTGAAGGAGATCGGCAAGGTCGAGAACATGCCGAAGATGGAGGGCCGGCAGATGATCATGATGATCGGCCCCGTCAACAAGTGAGCGGCGGCGCGGCCTCCAGCTGGGAGGCGCGCTTCAGCACCCCCGACTACCTTTTCGGCACCGAACCCGCTGCCTTCCTCAGGGACCACGCGCATCATCTCGAGCCGGGCGCGTGCGCCCTGTCCGTCGCGGACGGCGAGGGCCGCAACTCGGTTTTCATGGCGGAGCGCGGGCTTCGCGTCACCGCCATGGAATACGCGCCCTCGGCGCTCGCCAAGGCGCGCCGCCTCGCGGCAGAGCGCGGAGTCGAGGTCGATTTCGTCGAAGCCGACGTGCTGTCGGCGGACTGGGGCGGCCCCTACGACATCCTGGTGGCCATCTTCATCCAGTTCGCCGGGCCGGCGGACCGCGCAGGCCTCTTCGGGAAGATGCGCCACGCCCTCCGCCCCGGCGGGCTGCTCCTGCTGCACGGCTACACCCCCGAGCAGGTGGGCCGCGGCACCGGCGGCCCACCCGACCCCGAGAACATGTACACCGAGGACATCCTGGCGGGCGCCTTCGCGGGCTGGGACATCCTCGAGAACCGCGCCTACGAGCGCGACATCCGCGAGGGCGCGGGCCATGCCGGGCTCTCGGCCCTGATCGACTTCGTCGCCCGGAAACCCGCCTGACGGGCGGTGACAGCCGCGCCGCGCCCTCGATGCCCGTTGGCGAAACGGCCGGGCCGCGGCGCGTCGGTCAGAAGCGCGCGTCGAGGAACGCGCCCAGCGCCCCCCAGCTGCCGCGGTCGGCCTCCACGTCGTAGTCGTTCGAGCCCCAGACGGTGAAGGAATGCCGCGCGCCGCCGAAGACGCGTGCCTCGTGCGGCACGCCGGCCTCCTGAAGCTCGTCGAGCAGCGCCGCGAGGTCGGCCATGCCCGACACCGGGTCGGCAGAGCCATGCAGGATCAGGACCGGCGCGTCCTGCCCCGCGTAGCCCTGGCCCTCGGGCGTGCCGAGCCCGCCATGGAAACTCACGAAGCCCACGGCGTCCGCGCCGGCCCGCGCCATCTCGAGCGCGCCGGCACCGCCGAAGCAGTAGCCCATCACGACCACCTCTTCGCTGGCCCCCGGCTGCGCGCGCGCTGCCTCGAGCCCGGCCTGCAGCCGCGCGCGAAAGGTCTCCCGGTCCCCGTACATGGCGCCCGAGAGCGCGCGATATTCATCGACCGACTGCGGGTCCGTGTCCTTGCCGTAGACGTCGAGCGCGAAGGCGGCGTAGCCCTCTGCGGCCAGCATCTCGGCGCGGCGTTCCTCGTAGTCGGTCATGCCGTTCCAGTCGTGGATGATGAGGACGGTGCCGCGCGCCTCCTCGAGATCGGTGTTGCGCGCGTAATAGCCCTCGAAGGTGGTGTCGCCGACCATGTACTCGACATGCTCGCCCTCGATGCCGGCCTCGGCGCCCCACGCGGCGACCGAAAGCGCGGCGGCGAACGGAACGATCTTGGCGATCCTGGTGGTCATGGCAGCACTCCTCGGCTTGCGGATTCCCGTCGAACCCTAGCCCGTCTCGCGCCGTCGGCCAGCGCGCGGCTGCGGGCGGGTCGGAATCTCCTTCAGCAGCCCGCCCACCCCCATCCGCGCGATGTCGTCGGGCGTGACGTCGATCCCGCAGGCCACCCGCGCCATGACCCAGTCCGCGCCGTTGAGCGCGGGGCTCCGGGCGCAGCCCGGAAGCCCGATCACCGGGCGCCCCTCCTGCTGACCGAGGAAAAGAAGGTTGCCGGGATCGACCGGCATGCCGAACCGCGACACTTCGCCCCCGGCGGCCCGCACGGCCTCGGGCGCCACGTCGTGCGGGTCGGAGGTGGCAGAGCCCGTGAGAATCAGCACGAGATCGCCCTCTGCCGCGGCCACGGCCCGCGCGATGGCGCCCGTCTCGTGGGGCACCGTCACCGGCGCGCCCATGGAGATGCCGAGCGCGTCGAGCCGCCCGCGCACCGCGGGGACGCCCTTCTCGCCCGCCCCGCCCGGGATCTCGCTCACCACGAGCGCGGCGTGGGACAAGACCGGCCGCGCGAGCCGGATGGCGCCCCGCCCCGCCTCGCAGGCCGCCGACAGGCGGTCACCCGCGACCCCGTAGGAGATGATCTTGACCGTGCCGACCATGCCGCCGGCGGCCATCTGCTGGAAGGGCGGCACGGTGGCGAGGGTGATCATCGGATCCACCCGGTTCACCGCGGTGAGCCGCGCCTCGTCCATGACCACGACGCCCGGATGCTCCGCGATCAGGTTGACGCGGCCGGTGAACGGCGCGGTGAGGCGGAGGCCCGCCGCGGCGGCATCAGGCACGAGGGCGCGGGCGAGCGCGGCCGCGGCGTCGTTCTCGCCCATGTCGCCCGGATCGAGCCGCGCCACGATCACCCGCTCCGCACCCGCGTCGCGGAGCGCGGCGACATCCTCGTCGGCCAGAATGCGCCCCTTCGCGAGCTTGCCGGTCGGCAGACGCACCGAATGGGCCAGCATGGCCCCCTCGGCCTCGTCGAGGGGAACCGGCCCGAACCTCATGCTCCCTGCCTCAGGACCCGCGTCATCTCGGCGAGGATCGCGACGGCGATCTCGGCCGGGCCGGCGGCCCCGATGTCGAGCCCGACGGGCGCGTGAATGCGGCCGATCTCCTCCTCCGAGAAGCCGGCATCGCCGAGGCGCGCCACGCGTTTGGCGTGCGTTCGCGTGGAGCCCAGCGCGCCGATGTAGAACACCTCGGAGCGGAGCGCGCGCGCGATGGCCGGATCGTCCAGTTTCGGATCGTGGGTGAGAAGGACGAGCGCGGTGCGTGCGTCGAGCCCGATCGCGTCCATCGCGTCGTCGGGCCAGTCATGGACGAGGCGCTCCCCGGGAAAGCGCGCCTCGGAGGCGAAGGCTTCCCGCGGGTCCACGAGGACGGGATCGTAGCCCGCGATCCGCGCCATGGGCAGAAGCGCCTGCGCGATGTGCACCGCGCCCACCACCACGAGGCGCAGGGGCGGGTTGTGAATCGCCACGAAGCTCCGCCCGTCCTCCTCGACGCCCGACCGGTCCATGCGGAAGCGCCCGGCATACCCCTCGGTGGCCAGGCGGCGCGGCCCGCCCTCCAGATCGACGACATAGGCGACGGGCCGCCGCGCCGCGCGGTGCTCCACGAGCTCGGTCAGCATGGCCTCCGGCAGCACGCGGCCCACGGGCTCGACCAGCACACGGATCGTGCCGCCGCAGGCCAGCCCAACGGCGAAGGCGTCCTCGTCGGAGACCCCGAACTCGAGCAGCCTCGCTTCGCCCGCCTCGATCGCCTCGAGCGCCTCCGCGACGACCGCGCCCTCGACGCAGCCGCCCGAGACCGATCCCTCGATCGCGCCCTCGCCGGAGACGGCGAGCTGCGCGCCGACGCGCCTGGGCGCGCTGCCCCAGGTCTCCACCACGGTGGCCAGCGCCGCGCCGCGGCCTTCGCGATGCCACGCGAGCGCGGTCTCGGGGATGTGGTCGAAACGATCCATCGGCGCCTCCCGTCGCGGATGCTGTCGGGAAGGTAAGCCGACGCGGCGCGAACGAAAAGGGGCCGCGCCACACCGGGCGCGGCCCCCGAGTTCCGGCGACGTGGCCGGAAGCGGCCGCCTTCACTCGGCGGGCACGCTCTCGCCCGCCTGCCGGCCTTCCCCGACCAGCCGGTCGGGCAGGACGAAGGCCACGGCGATGAAGGCGAGGCCGAGCACGATGCCGAGCACATCGCCCGGCAGGCCGGTCACGCCCTCGTAGCCCGAGCCCGGCACCGCCCCGAGGGTCACCTTGCCCCCGAACATGTCGTCCAGAAGGCCGTTCGCCTTCCACCAGGGATAGCTCACCATGTAGGCGGCCGCGCCGAGCAGGCCGCCGGCGATGAAGAAGAGCGCGTCCTTCCGCCCCGTCGCCGCGGCGGCGACGCCCGTGCCCGGGCAGAAACCCGAGGCGGCCCAGCCCGCGCCGAGGAGAAGCCCGCCGATGAAGACGCCGGCATAGGCCGCCTTCACCGACATGTGGCCGACATCGACGAGGCCCAGCATCTGCCCGCCGAACATCAGCACCGAGCCTGTGCCGATGGCGAGCAGGATGGTCTTCATCAGGTGCAGGTTCTTCAGGCTCAGCATGCGCCAGATCCAGTTGGGGTTGGTGGCCCCGATCCGGTCGAGGGTGAAGCCGAACGCGGCTCCGATCACGATCGCGAGGATGATGCTGGTCATGGGTCAGGCCTCCCGCTTGTACATCCAGAGAGCCACCGGGACGGCGGCGGCGAAGGCGCCGAGGGCGAAGATGTAGCCCGACACGGCGGTCTGCATCATGCCGGACATCATGTGCCCCGAGGTGCAGCCGCCGGCGAGGCGCGCGCCGTAGAGCACGACGAAGCCGCCCAGGAAGGCCACGGCATAGCGCTTCCACGCGCCGTCGCCGAAATTCGCGCGCCAGAGCGCGGGCGCGCTGCGCTCCTCGCGCGGGACCCAGCCCCGCGCCATGGCCGACAGGAAGGCGCCGAGCGCCATGGCGAGGACGAACACGAAACTGTAGTTCAGCGGGTTGGCCGCGTTCGCCGCGTATTTCCCGCCCGACTTGGCCATGTAGGCGTTGGACGAGGTGTAGCCCTCCGCGGTCTGTTCGATGAGCGACGGGTTGAAGGCGCTGCCGACGATGCCGTCGAGAATCACGAACTGCGTCGAGACCCCGATGGGCTTCACCAGGAGCACCGCGAGGAAGAAGACGAAGCCCAGCAGGACCCCGCCCAGTCTCCAGTTGAGTGGCATGGCGTATTCCTCTCGCTGCTTGCGATACACATTCCCGATTTGGAATACGGCATCGCGAACGCAAGAGCATTGACGCAGATCAATCCGCTCCGGAACGGACCGCCGCCATGAGGCGGCGGCGCTCGCCCGCGTCGTCGGGCAGCGTGAGCGCGGCGGCGAGCTCCTCGAGGGTGGCGATGGAATGGCCCGCGCGCAGGCTGTCCACATGGGGCAGCATGGCGCGGATCCCCTGCGCCTTCGGCGCGAACTCCCCGAAGCGCAGGAGAGGGTTCACCCAGACGAGCCGGCGCGCCGTGAGGCGCAGCCGCTCCATCTCGCGCTCGAGCCGCTCCGGATCGCCGCGTTCCAGCCCGTCGGTGATCAGCAGCACCACCGCGCCCTGCCCCATCACCCGGCGCGACCAGTCGCGGTTGAAGGCGTGCAGGCAATCGCCGATGCGCGTGCCGCCTTCCCAGTCCTGCGCCTCGGCGCCGGCGGCGGCGAGCGCGGCGTCCACGTCTCGCGCGCGCAGGTGCCGGGTGATGTTGGTGAGCCGCGTGCCGAAGGTGAAGGCGTGCACCTCCGACCAGCCGGCGCCCTTGCGGTTCGAGACCGCGTGGAGGAAATGCAGGATCACACGGCTGTACTGGCTCATGGAGCCGGAAATGTCGCAGAGCGCCACGAGGTTCGGCCAGCGCGGCCGCGGCTGCACGTGGTGAAGGCGCTGCAGCTCGCCGCCCGTGCGCACCGCCGCCCGGAGCGTGCGGCGCCTGTCGATCGCGCGGCCTGCGGGCGCGGCGACGACGCGGCGCGACGGGATCGGCCGGACGGGCAGCGACAGTCCGGCCAGCACCCGCTTGGCCGCCGCGATCTCCTCGGCGCTCATCTGTTCGAAATCGAGGGTGCGCAGCCGTTCTTCCGCGGACATGGTGAGCGAGGCGTCGATCTCGATCTCGGTCTCGCTTTCGTCCTCCTGCGCACCTTCCGGCCGGGCGGGCTGCTCGGCGCCGTGCAGCAGCGCCTCCGCCGCGCGCTTCTCGGCCGCCTCGGCGCTGCGCTCCTCGGCGGCGCCGCGCACCGCGGGCAGCATCATCGCCATCATGTGTTCCATGTAGCGCGGATCGCGCCAGAAAAGCCGGAACACCTGCGCGAACACGCGCCGATCCTCGGGGCGCGAGACGAAACAGGCTTCGAGCGCGTGATAGAAGTCGCGCCGGTCGGTGAAACCCGCAGCCTCCACCGCGCGGATGGCATCGGCCACCCGGCCCGTGCCCACCCGGAGCCCGGCCGTCCGCAGCGCCCGGGCGAAATGCACGAGATTCGCCACGAGGCGGGGATTGTCGGGGAGGTCGAGGGGCGTGTGCTCGGGCATCGGCGGGTCAGCGAACCGCGCGGGGCCGCGCTGCGCGCCGGGGCGCTCCGCGCGCGTGCGCAAGGACGCCGCGGCCGGCAGGCGCGCTCATGCCGGCGCCAGCTCCGCGCGCGCCTCGTCGAGGAGGCGCTTGGCCTCGGAGCCCTGCAGTTTCGCGATATCGTCCTGGTACTTGAGGATCGCGCCGAGCGTGTCCGCGATCACCTGCGGGGAAAGCTCGATCACGTCGAGCGCGAGCAGGCATTTCGCCCAGTCGATCGTTTCGGCCACCCCCGGCTTCTTGAAGAGGTCCTCCGTGCGCAGGCGCTGGACGAAGGCCACGATCTCGCGCGACAGCGTCTCGGAGGCTTCCGGCACCCGCGCCTCCAGGATCGCCATCTCGCGGTCGAAGCCCGGGTAGTCCACCCAGTGGTAGAGACAGCGGCGCTTGAGGGCGTCGTGCACCTCGCGCGTTCGGTTGGAGGTGATCACGGTGATGGGCGGCGCGGGGGCGCGGACGGTGCCGAGTTCGGGGATCGTCACCTGGAAATCCGAGAGCGCCTCGAGCAGGAACGCCTCGAAAGGCGCGTCGGTCCGGTCGAGCTCGTCGATGAGAAGGACGGGCGGGCCGCCGTCCTGGGGCGACATCGCCTCGAGGAGCGGCCGGCGGATCAGGAATCGCTCGGAGAAGAGCTCGTCGGTGAGCGCCTCGCGGTCGGTCCCTTCGACGGCCTCGGCCGTGCGGATCGCCACCATCTGGGCGGGGAAGTTCCACTCGTAGACGGCGGAAGCCACGTCAAGGCCCTCGTAGCATTGCAGGCGCACCAGCTTCCGCCCCAGCGTTTGCGCCAGCACCTTGGCGATCTCCGTCTTGCCGGTCCCGGCCTCGCCCTCCAGGAACAGGGGGCGGCCCAGGTTCAACGCAAGGTAGAGCACCGTGGC
>CAZPCU010000036.1:6918-11457 GCA_964585075.1 uncultured Rhodobacterales bacterium | reverse complement strand
GAAGGACGGCACCGTGACGGCCGCCAACGCCAGCGGCATCAATGACGGTGCCGCGGCCGTCCTGCTGATGAGCGCCGAGGAAGCCGAGCGCCGCGGCATCGAGCCGCTGGCCCGGATCGTTTCCTACGCCACCGCCGGGGTGGACCCGAGCATCATGGGATCGGGCCCGATTCCCGCCTCGCGCCGCGCGCTCGAGAAGGCCGGCTGGAAGGTGGACGACCTCGACCTCGTGGAAGCGAACGAAGCCTTCGCCGCGCAGGCCTGCGCGGTGAACAAGGACATGGGCTGGGACCCGGAGATCGTGAACGTGAACGGCGGCGCCATCGCCATCGGCCACCCCATCGGCGCCTCGGGCGCGCGCATCCTGAACACGCTGCTTCACGAGATGAAGCGGCGGGACGCGAAGAAGGGTCTCGCCACGCTCTGCATCGGCGGCGGGATGGGCGTCGCCATGTGCGTGGAGCGGCCGTAAGCGGCGGAAGAGACGGGCAAGGGGCGCTTCGGCGCCCCTTTTTTTCTTGGATCGAGGCGGAAGACCCGCGCAACATTGTTGCGCCAAGGCGCCTGAATGGCTAACCAAGTTGCCGACACTTATGCCAGAACTGGAGGGACATCATGGCAAGAGTTGCACTCGTCACCGGCGGAACGCGCGGCATCGGCGCGGCGATCAGCAAGGACCTGAAAGCCGCGGGCTACGACGTCGCGGCGAGCTACGCCGGCAACGACGAAGCGGCCGCCAGGTTCACCGAGGAAACGGGCATCAAGACCTACAAGTGGAACGTCGCCGATTACGAGGCGTCGAAGGCCGGCATCGAGAAGGTGGAGTCGGAACTCGGCCCCATCGACGTGGTGGTGGCCAATGCCGGCATCACCCGTGACGCGCCCTTCCACAAGATGACGCCCGAGCAGTGGAAAGAGGTGATCGACACGAACCTCAACGGCGTCTTCAACACCGTCCACCCGGTCTGGCCGGGCATGCGCGAGCGCGGCTTCGGCCGCGTGGTCGTCATCAGCTCGATCAACGGACAGAAGGGCCAGTTCGGTCAGGCGAACTATGCCGCCACGAAGGCCGGCGACCTCGGCTTCGTCAAGACCCTCGCCCAGGAGGGCGCGGCCAAGGGCATCACCGCCAACGCGATCTGCCCGGGCTACATCGCCACCGAGATGGTGATGAAGGTGCCCGAGAAGGTGCGGGAGGCGATCATCGGCATGATCCCCGCCGGGCGGCTCGGCGAGCCCGAGGAAATCGCCCGCTGCGTGACGTTCCTGGTGGCCGACGACGCCTCCTTCATCAACGGCTCGACGATCACCGCCAACGGCGCGCAGTATCTCGTCTGACGGTCTGCGGCCCAGAGAACACAAGCGGGACGGTCCGGACGGGGCCGCCCCGCCCGTTCAAACATCGAACCCCGGCGCGCCCTGCCCCGGGCCGACCGTTCGGCCGCGCCCGGCGCGGCGCGCGTCACTCGGCCGGTTGCGCCGAGAGCCGGGTGATCTCTTCCTTCAGGCGAAGTTTCTTCTTCTTGAGCTCGGCGATCTCCTCGTCGGAAGTGCCGGGGGCGCGCTGCGCCTGTTCCACCGCGTCGGAAAGCGCCTGGTGCTTTCTTTTCAGTTCCTGAAGGTGCGCCGACAAGCTCATGTGTTCCTCCTTCGCGATGTGCTGGGAGGAAAGTGCACCACAAATCGCGGGACCTGTCACGCCGCAGCTGCGAAATCGCCCCCCGGCGCGTCAGTCTTTCGCAATGCCTGCCGGGAAAGGCAGCGCCGCGCCCTCTCGTAACACCGCCCGGATCGCGCCCGTGTAATGCTCGGCGTCGCCCGGGTGCCTGTCGCCCTCGTGCATGACGGCCGGCGCATGCAGGCGAAACGGCGCGCGGCCATCCTTCCGAGCGCAGAGGACGACCAGATGGGCGTCCCGCCCGGCCCGCGGCGCGAGCGGGAGCAGCTCGATGCTGCCGAGACGCCCGGAGAGGGCGCCCAGGATGTCGGGCAGCCGCTCGGCCCGGTGGATGAGCGTGAGCCGCCCGCGCGGGCGGAGCCTTCGCGCCGCCGCCTCGACCCAGACCTCGAGCGGCACCGCCTCGCCCAGCGCGGTCTCGCGTCCGGCCTCCGCCGCGGGCACCGAGGCGTGACGGGGAAACCAGGGCGGGTTGGCGATGACGTGATCGAAGCTCCGCATCCGGAGCGCCTTCGGCATGGCCGCCACGTCGCCCTCGAACACCTCGAACGGGATGCCGTTGGCGGCGGCATTCTCGCGGGCGAGCGCGGCGTAGGCGGGCTGAAGCTCCAGCCCCGCGAGCGCCACGTCGGCGACCCGCGCGCCGAGACAGAGCGAGGCGACCCCGGCGCCGCAGCCGAGTTCCAGCACGGTTTCGCCCGCGCGGGCGGGCACGGCCGCCGCGAGCAGCACCGGATCGAGCCCGGCGCGATAGCCCCGCGCGGGCTGGCGGATCATCAGGCGTCCGCCCAGGAACGCGTCGCGGGTCGTGGCCTCGGCCGCCTCAGTCATCCAGGGGCACGTCCGCGTCGCGCAGGATCGCGCGGGCCATGAAAAGGTCTTGCTGCAGCACCATGATCCGGCGCGGAAGGATGCCTATGGAGCCTTCGAGCACGCTCATGTTTACGTCCAACTCGAAGAACTCTATATCCTCGCTCCTGAGGAGCGCCTGCACATAGGCGATGAGCGCCGGGTCGTTGGTGCGGATAAGCTCTCTCATGGGGATGCAGATAAGGACAGGGCCGCGCCGATGTCGAGCCTTGTTACGGGGGTGTGATGAGCCTGGACAGCGCCGCTCGAAAGCCGCAGGACCGGCTCGCCGCCCTGCTCTCGGAAGACCTGGCCCGCGTCAACGCGCTGATCCGCGAGCGGATGGCATCGCGCCACGCCCCGCGCATCCCCGAGGTGACGGCCCATCTGGTCGAGGCGGGCGGCAAGCGGCTTCGCCCGATGCTGGTGCTGGCCGCCGCGCGGCTCTGCGGCTACTCGGGCGCGCATCACCTGAAACTCGCGGCCACGGTGGAGTTCATCCACACCGCCACGCTTCTTCACGACGACGTCGTGGACGAAAGCCGCCAGCGGCGCGGGCGGCCCACGGCGAACCTGCTCTGGGACAACAAGTCCTCCGTCCTCGTCGGCGACTATCTGTTCGCGCGGGCCTTCCAGCTCATGGTGGAAACGGGCTCGCTCGAGGTGCTCGACATCCTCTCGAACGCCGCCGCGACCATCGCCGAGGGCGAGGTGCTTCAGATGCAGGCGGCGCAGAACCTCGCGACGACAGAGGAGATCTACCTGCAGGTGGTCCGCGGCAAGACCGCCGCGCTCTTCTCGGCGGCGACCGAGGCGGGGGGCGTGATCTCGGGCGTGCCCGAGGACGAGCGGCGCGCGCTCTTCGCCTATGGCGACGCGCTCGGCATCGCCTTCCAGATAGCCGACGACCTGCTGGACTACCAGGGCGACGCGGCGGCCACGGGCAAGAACGCCGGCGACGACTTCCGCGAGCGCAAGCTCACGCTGCCGGTGATCAAGGCGGTGGGACGGGCCGACGCCGAGGAGCACGCCTTCTGGTCGCGGGTGATCGAGAAGGGCGACCAGCGCGAGGGCGACCTCGCCCACGCCATGGCGATCATGCATCGGCACGGCACGCTCGCCGCGACGCGCGACGACGCGATGGCCTGGGCCGGCCGGGCGCGCGAGGCGCTCTCCGCGCTGCCGCCGCACGAGATGCGCGACCTCCTGGGCGAGCTCTCCGACTACGTGGTCTCGCGCCTGTCCTGAGGCCACGGCAATCCACAGCTTCTCGCTTGCGTCGCCGGACAGCGGCGGCGACACTCGCCCTCGTCTGCCGCCCGCCCGACAGGAGAGGCCATGGCTTCACCGCCGACCTGCCGACGGATCGTTCGCGCCCTGGTTCTCGGGCTCGGTCTCGTCCTCGCGCCCGTGGCGGAGGCGTTCGATTTGCAGCTGTCGCTTCCGCCCGGCTCCGAAGAGCTCGCACCCTCGATTCGCGGCGCAATGCTTTCGGCAGGGCTGGCGGCGGGGGAGACCACCGCGCAGGATATCGTCGCCGCCGCGCAGGCGGATTACAGGCGCATCCTGTCCGCGCTTTACGAGGAAGGGCATTTCGGCCCGGTCGTGTCGATCCGGATCGACGGGCGCGAGGCCGCGACCCTGTCTCCCTTCGAGGCGCCGTCGCGGGTATCCACCCTTCGCGTCGAGGTGACCCCCGGGCCGCGCTTCCGCTTCGGGCGGGCGGAGCTCGCGCCCCTGCCGGCCGGCGACGCACCGCCGGAGAGCTTCCGCAGCGGGGAGCGCGCGCGGCTCTCGGTGCTTCGCTCCGCGGCGCGCGACGGCGTCGGGGCGTGGCGCGACCAGGGCCACGCGAAGGCGGAACTCGCCGAACAGCGTATTGTCGCCGTCCAGCCCGAGGCGCGGCTCGACGCGAGCCTCCGGCTCGCCCCGGGGCCGCGGCTGCGCTTCGGCCGCCTCGTCGTCTCGGGAAACGAGTCCGTCTCCGAGGCGGGCATCCGCAGGATCGCGGG
>CAZPCU010000036.1:0-6908 GCA_964585075.1 uncultured Rhodobacterales bacterium | reverse complement strand
GAAGGCGCCGTCTTCGACCCCGAGGACCTCGACCGCTCGGCGAAACGGCTGCGCCGCACGGGGACGTTCAGCTCCGTGGCGCTCAGCGAGGCCGAGCGCCCCAACCCCGACGGCACCCTCGACATCCTTCTCCAGGTTCAGGAGGAAAAGCCGCGCCGTATCGGCTTCGGCGCCGAACTTTCGAGCGACGAGGGCGGGGCGGTCACGGCCTACTGGCTGCACCGCAACCTTCTGGGCGGCGCGGAGCGCTTCGAGGTGGACGCCGAGATTTCGGGCATCGCCACCGGCGCCGCGGACGACGGCGAGGACTATCGCCTCGAGGCCCGGTTCCGGCGCCCGGCCGTGCTCGACAGCGACACCGACCTCTTCCTCGGGGGCGGGCTCGAGAGCATCGACGACCCGCTCTTCGAAAGCGATCAGGGCATGCTCCTCGCGGGCTTCATCCGCAACTTCTCGGACGATTTCGAGGGCTCGGCCGCGATCGGCTACCGCTACGCCTCCACGCGCGACGATCTGGGCGAGCGCGAGTTCTCGCAGCTGATCCTGCCAGTGACGGCGACCTTCGACCGGCGCGACGACACGCTGAACCCGACGGAAGGATACTACCTCGACGGCGAGGCCATGCCTTTCGCGGGCCTGAACGACACGGCGTCCGGGGTCCGTCTGACAGGGGACGCCAGGATCTACAGGGCGCTCGGAGAGAACGACCGCGTGGTGCTGGCCGGACGGCTCCAGATGGGTTCGGTGCTCGGGCCCGACATCACGGAGGTCATGCCGGAAGACCTCTTCTATCTCGGCGGCGGCGGAACCGTGCGCGGGCAGGACTACCAGTCTCTCGGGGTCACGCTGCCCGGTGGCGAACAGGTGGGCGGGCGCTCCTATGTGGCCCTGTCGGCAGAGGTTCGCGCGAGGCTCCGGGGCGCCTTCGGCCTCGTCGGTTTCTACGATACGGGCTTCGTCAGCGAGGAAAGCTTCCCGGACGGCGACAGCGAGCGCCAGGGCGGCGCGGGCATCGGGCTGCGCTACGACACGGGGATCGGGCCGCTCCGCGTCGATCTGGCGGTGCCGACCACGGGCCCCAAGGCGGGCGAGGACATCTACTTCTACATCGGGATCGGACAGGCGTTTTGAGACTTCTGCGGCTCCTCTTCTTCGCACTGGCGGTCGCGCTCGCCCCGCTCGCCGCCCCGGCGCAGGATGACGGGGGCGACGGCGGCGTGCTGACGAGGTTCCTGCAGAACGCGCTTTCCGGTGCAGGCCGGACGGTGGACGTGCAGGGCTTCCGCGGCGCGCTCTCCAGCCGGGCCACCATCGAGCGGATGACCATCGCGGACGATGAAGGCGTCTGGCTCACCATGGAGGGGATCGTGCTCGACTGGAACCGCGCGCAGGTGCTGCGCGGCCGGATCGACATCAACCGGTTCTCCGCCGAGCGCATCGAGATGCCCCGCATGCCGGTGCCGCCAGAGGGCCTCGCCGCGCTGCCCGCGCCCGAGGCGAAGCCCTTCAGCCTGCCCGACCTGCCCGTCTCGATCGACATCGGACGGATCGCGGCGCCCGAGGTGGATCTCGGGCGCCCGGTGCTCGGTCAGGCGGCGGTGCTCTCGGTCACCGGCTCCGCGCGGCTCGCGGAGGGCGGCGGCTCGGCCGAGATCGACCTCGCCGCGCAACGCACGGACGACGCGGCGGGGCTCTTCCGGGTCGCGGCCGACTACGACGCGGCCGCCGAGACGGCGCGCATCGACGTCATTCTCCAGGAGGGCCCGGGCGGCATCGCCGCCAACGCCCTCGACCTGCCCGGCGCGCCCTCGGTCGAGTTGCGCGTGCAGGGCGAGGGCGCCACCCGCGACCTGGAAACCCGGATCGTCCTCGCCACGGACGGCGCCCCGCGCCTGTCCGGCACGGTCGCGCTTCTGGGCGCGGCGGACGGCGCGGACGACACCGACTGGCGCGTGCGCGCCGATCTCGGCGGCGACGTGACGCCCCTTTTCGCGCCGGAGCTTCGTCCATTCTTCGGACCCGACGTCCGTTTCGCGGCCGAGGTCACGCGCTCGACCGGCGGGGAGACCCGGGTGGACGAGCTCGAGCTCTCCGCGCGGGCGATGCAGATGGGCGGTGCGGTCACGCTGTCGCCTTCCGGCTGGCCGCGCCGTGCGGCGATCACGCTGCGCGTCGCCGCGCCCGATGCCGAGACCGTGACGCTGCCCCTGCCCGGGGGCGAGACTCGCGTTCGCCGCGCCGTCCTCGCGGTCAACTACGACGAGGCGGCGGGCGAGCTCTGGACCGGCTCGGCCAGCGTTCTCGGGCTCGATGCGCCCGACCTCGAGGCCGAGGCCCTACGGCTTCGCGGCGGGGGCGTCGTTTCTCCGGGCGCCGGGGGCGCGGACGGCCGGGCGACCGCCGATCTGGCGATCGACGCGGAGGGGCTCGCCTTCGCGGACACGGCGCTCGCCGAGGCGGTCGGGCCCGGCCTCGCCGGGACGATGGAGATCGAGTATGTCCCGGACGAGCCCCTGCGTCTGAACGCCTTCGATCTTGCGGGGGAAGACTACGGCATCAGCGGCAGCGCCGGCTTCGCCGGGCTGGAAACCGGACTCGAGTCGGATTTCGACGTTCTGCTGCTGGCGCAGGACCTCGGCCGCTTCAGCGCGCTCGCCGGGACGGAACTCGGCGGGCGCGCCCGATTCGCGCTCGACGGGCGCGTGACGCCGCTCTCCGGCGCCTTCGACCTCCTCCTGACCGGCACCGGCGACGACCTCGCCCTCGGCCACCCGCTCACCGAGCGGCTGCTCGCCGGCCGCAGCGAACTCGAGATCGAGGTCCTGCGCAACGAAACCGGGATCGAGCTCAAGACGCTGAACGTGGACTCCACGGGCCTCGTCATGGCGGCGGACGGCACGGCCTCGAGCGGGGCGAGCCGCCTCGGATACCGGGCGAGGCTCACCGACCTCGGGCTTCTCTCGCCCACGGGAGAGGGGCGCGGAGACGCAAGGTTGACGGGCAGCGTCACGCTGGCGGGCACGCGGCTTCTGGGCCTCACCGCGTCGGGGCGGCTCTCGGCCGAGGGCGGCCCGGCCATCCTGCCCCTCGGCGAAGAGCGCCTCTTGACCGACGGCGCCGAGCTGCAGGCCACCTTCAACGCCGAGAAGGGGCAGGACTGGAGCCTCCGGACGGAGTTGCGCCAGCCGCGCGCGGCGGGCTTTTCGGCCGATATGCTGGGCGTCGATGCCCGGGGCACCTTCGCCCAGCCGGAAAGCGGCGGCGCGCCGGATCGCGTGACCGCGGAGATCGCGGCGTCGGCGAGCGGCCTCGCGGCGGAGGACGCCGCGATCGGCCAGGCGCTCGGCCGCGACGTCAGCCTGCGGGCAGACATCGACTACACCCGCGGCGGACCCGCCACGCTCTCGGATCTCCGGCTCGACGCCGGCCGCGTGACGCTCTCGGCCTCGGGCGAGATCGCCGCGCCTGTCGAGGATCTCGCCGCCCGCTTCGAGGGGCGGCTGTCCGCGGCGAGCCTCGCGCCCTTCTCGGGGCTCCTCGGCCGGCCGCTCGGCGGCGCGGCGGATCTCCGCCTCTCCGGCACCGCGCAGCCGCCGGCAGGGACCTTCGACATCTCGGGCGACGGACGCGTGACCGGTCTCTCGCTCGGCGACGCGGCGCTCGACGGGCTCCTCGGCGGATCGAGCACGCTTTCCTTCGAGGCGCGGCGCAATGCGGCCGGGCGGCTGCTCGTTCCGCGCCTTGTCCTCGACGGCGCGAACCTCACGGCACGGGCGGACGGCGACACGCAGGCCGTGAGCTACTCGCTCCGGGTCGCGGATCTGGGGCGGGTCGTCCCGGACCTGCCCGGCAGGGCGACGCTCCAAGGCACGGCGCGCGCCGAGGCGACGGGCTGGCGCATCGCCTCCGAGGCGACGGGACCGGGCGGCATCGCCGCCACCATCTCGGGGCTCGTCGCCGACAGCGGCCGGCTCGACCTCGCCTTGCGCGGCACTGCGCCGCTCGCGCTCGCCAATGCCGCCATCGCGCCCCGCCGCGTGTCGGGCACGGCGCGCTTCGATCTCGTCGTCGCGGGGCCGCCGGGGCTGGACGCCGTCTCGGGCACGATCTCGACCAGCGGCGCACGGTTCACGGATCCGTCCACCATCGGGGTGATCGAGGGCATCGACGCCACCGTGACCCTGCGGAACGCCCGCGCCGAGGTTTCGGCCAGCGCGCGCCCCGCGGCGGGCGGCCGCATCGCCGTCTCGGGCCCCGTGGGGCTCTCCCCGCCGTTCGACGCGGACCTTGCCGTCGGCATAGAGAACGCGGTGCTGCGCGACCCGGGGCTCTACCAGACCACCGCCCAGGGCCGCGTCACGCTGACGGGGCCTCTCGCCGGCGGCGCGCGCGTCGCCGGGCGGATCAATCTGCTCGACACGGAACTCCGCGTGCCCTCCTCGGGCGTCACGCTTCTGGGCGAGATCCCCCCGATCGAGCACGTGGCCCCCTCGCCCCCGGTGCGGCGCACGCTGAGTTTCGCGGGGCTCCTCGACACCGGGTCCGACGCGGAGGACGGCGGGGCGGCAGTGCCCCTCGCCCTCGACCTCACGATCTCCGCGCCGGCGCGCATCTACATCCGCGGCCGCGGCCTCGACGCCGAGTTCGGCGGCGAGCTTCGCCTTCTCGGCACCTCGGCGGCCCCGATCGCAGAAGGCGGCTTCGACCTCGTCCGCGGCCGTCTCAGCGTGCTCGGACAGCGCTTCGACCTGACGGAAGGCGCAGTCCGGCTCGAGGGCGACCTGAACCCCTGGCTGCGGATCGTGGCCGCGACCGAGGCCGACGATCTCAACGTGTCGATCATCGTCGAGGGCGCGGTCTCGGAGCCGAAATTCCAGTTCCTGTCCACGCCGGACCTTCCGGAGGACGAGGTTCTGGCGAAGCTCCTTTTCGGTCGGAGCCTCTCGGAGCTGTCGCCCTTCCAGGCCGTGCAGCTGGCGAGCGCGATCGCCGAGCTCACCGGCAGCGGCCCGGGTCTCGTCTCGGGGCTGCGCGAAGGTGTGGGCCTCGACGACCTGGACATCAGCCAGGACGAGGAAGGCACCACCGCCGTCCGCGCCGGGAAATACCTCACCGAGAACATCTACACCGACGTGGTGGTGCAGAGCGACGGCACGACCGAACTCAATCTCAACCTCGACGTCACGGACAGTGTCACCGTGCGCGGCGGCGCCGACAACGAGGGCACATCGAGCGTCGGTATCTATTTCGAGCGCGATTATTGAGCGGCCCGCTCAGCCGCCCCGCACCGCCTCGACCATGCGCTGCACGTTGTCCGGGTCGGCGTCGGGCGTGATGCCGTGGCCGAGATTGAAGATGTGCGGCCCGCCCCGAAACGCCTCGACAATGCGGCGGCTCTCCTGCACGAGCGCCTCACCGCCGGTAACGAGATGGCCCGGGTCGAGGTTGCCCTGCACGCAACCGTCCGCCTGCACCTCGCGCGCCGCCCAGTCCGCTTCCACCCCCTGGTCGAGGGCCACGCAGTCCACGCCCGTGGCCTTTGCGAAGCCCGCGTAGCGCTCGCGCGCGCCGCGGGGGAAGCCGATCACGGGGAGATCCGGATGGCGCGCCTTGAGCGCCGCGGTGATCTTCCGGCAAGGCTCCAGCGCGTAAGCGTCGAAATCCGCGCCGGTCAGCGACCCCGCCCAGCTGTCGAAGATCTTGACGACCTCGGCGCCGGCCTCGACCTGGGCGGAGAGGTATTCGATCGTGCCCTCCGTCAACAGGTCGATGAGCCGCTTGAAAAGCTCCGGGGTCTCGTCC
The DNA here is from genome assembly GCA_964585075.1 of uncultured Rhodobacterales bacterium. Taxonomy (GTDB): domain Bacteria; phylum Pseudomonadota; class Alphaproteobacteria; order Rhodobacterales; family Rhodobacteraceae; genus Rhodosalinus. The sequence continues at coordinate 1,106 of CAZPCU010000036.1, read as the reverse complement.
TTGAGCGCGTGGGCCGGGCCCTGGTCCGGCGTGCCGCGCCCGGCGACCATGTAGGTCGCCACCGTCCAGGGCGCGCCAGCGAAGCCGATGAGCGTGGTCTCCGCGGGCAACTCGCGCGAGAGGATCCGCACCGTCTCATAGACCGGCGACAGCGTTTCGTGCACCGCCTCCGCCGGCTTCAGCGCCTCGAACTCCGCCTCGGTCGTGAGGGTGGACAGGCGCGGCCCCTCGCCCGTCACGAACCAGAGATCGGCGCCCAGCGCCTGCGGCAGAAGAAGGATGTCGGCGAAGAGGATCGCCGCGTCGAAGCCGTAGCGGCGGATCGGCTGCAGCGTCACCTCCGCGGCGAGGTCGGGGGTGTAGCAGAGGCTCAGGAAGTCGCCGGCCTTCGCGCGCGTCGCGCGATACTCGGGCAGATAGCGCCCCGCCTGCCGCATCATCCAGATCGGCGGCACCGGCTGCGCTTCGCCCGCCAGCGCCTTCAGGATCGTCTTCGTCTCCGCCATTTTCGCCCTTTCGCCCGTGGTTCCAGCAATGCCTCCCTTCCGGACCGTGGCTTGTCAAGCCGACAGGTGCTTGTCAGCCGCGCCTGACAGACATAGACCGAAGCCATGAGCATCGATCTCCCCTCTCCCGCCCGTCCGCTGAAGATCGGCACCCGCGGCTCGCCGCTCGCCCTCGCCCAGGCCCACGAGACGCGCGACCGCCTCGCCGACGCCTTCGACCTGCCCGCCGACGCCTTCGAGATCGTCGTCATCAAGACCACGGGCGACCGCGTCCTGGACCGCCCGCTGAAGGAGATCGGCGGCAAGGGCCTGTTCACCCGCGAGATCGAGGAGGCGCTGCTATCGGGCGGCATCGATATGGCCGTGCACTCGATGAAGGACATGCCCGTGGCGCAGCCGGAGGGCCTCGTCCTCGACACCTACCTGCCGCGCGAGGACATGCGCGACGCCTTCGTGAGCCAGGCCCACGCCGCCCTCGGCGACCTGCCCGAGGGCACGGTGGTGGGCACCAGTTCGCTCCGCCGGCGCGCGCAGCTCCTGTGGCGCCGCCCGGACCTCCGTGTGGTCGAGTTTCGCGGCAACGTGCAGACCCGGCTGAAG
>CAZPCU010000035.1:0-11486 GCA_964585075.1 uncultured Rhodobacterales bacterium | reverse complement strand
CAAGGAATGTCGAAGGCTGAAGTCTCTTGTGCATTAGGTGACACGATCGACATCCCATCGCGCCGCCCGTGGAGGGCGGCGGCAAGGCCACGCTCTTCGGCGCGCCCACGGTCGCCTGCCCGCGCTGCGGCGCGACCGAGACCGAGCGGCTGTCCGAGTTCGGCTCGACCCCCTGCAAGGCGCATTACCGCTGCCGCGCCTGCGCCGAGCCCTTCGACTACTTCAAGTGCCTCTGAGGAGACGCGCATGTTCCACGAACTGACCATCGCCGAGGTGCGCCGCGAAACCCCCGACAGCGTCGCGTTGAGCTTCGCCGTGCCGGAGGAATTGCGGGACGCCTTCGCCTGGAAGCCGGGGCAGTATCTGACGCTCCGCGCCGAGGTCGAGGGGCAGGACGAGCGGCGCTCCTATTCGATCGCCTCCGCCCCCGGCCAGCCGCTGACCGTGGGCGTCAAGCATGTCGAGGGCGGGCGCTTCTCCACCTTCTGCCAGGGGCTGGCGCCCGGACAGGTGATCCGCGTGATGCCGCCCGAGGGCCGCTTCGTGCCGAAGGACGAGGCGAAGATCGTCCTGATCGCCGCCGGTTCCGGCATCACGCCGATGGTCTCGATCGCGGCAGAGCGGCTGGCGGCGGGCGCCGAGGTCACGCTCGTCTACGGCAACCGCGACAGCGCGCACATCATGTTCCGAGAGGCGCTCGAGGCGCTGAAGGACCGCCACGTGGATCGCTTCACGCTGATCCATGTGCTCTCGCGCGAGCCGCAGGACGTGGAGCTTCTGAACGGGCGGATCAACGGCGACCGGATCCTGCGGCTGGCCAATGCCGGGGCGGTGGACGTCGAGGGCGCGGACGGCATCTTCCTCTGCGGCCCGGGCGGCATGATCGACGATGTGGCCGCGGCGCTGACGGGCAAGGGGGTGCCGGAGGAGCGCATCCATTTCGAGCGCTTCTACACCGAAGGCGAGGGGCCGCGCCCCGCGCGCTCGGAAGCGGCGCAGGCGGCCGCCGAGAAGGGGGTCGCCGTCGAGGTGGTGCTCGACGGCGCGCGGCGGAGCTTCACCGTCGGGCCCCAGGACGACACCGTGCTCGAGGCCGCCGAGCGCCAGGGGCTGGAGCTGCCCTATTCCTGCCGCGGGGGCATGTGTTGCACCTGCCGCTGCAAGGTCGAGGCGGGCAGCGCGGAGATGGCGGTGAACTACTCGCTCGAGCCGTGGGAACTCGAGGCCGGTTTCGTGCTCGCCTGCCAGTCCCGCCCGACCTCCGGGACGCTGGTGCTCGACTTCGACGCCGCCTGAGCCGCGGTCAGGGCGCGCCGCTGTCCGCCGCGGCCTCCTCCTGCTCGGCAAGCTCGTTCGACCATTCCTGCGCGGCCTCGAGCGCCACGGGCGAGGAGGTCGGCAGGACGCCCACATAGGCGCCGGTCTCGTCGGCCGGGAGCGCCGCGCGGCGTGTCATCCGCCAGCCGGCATAGAGGGCGATGGCGGCGAAGAGCGCGACGAGGAAGAGCCAGAACGCCTGCGGGCCGGCCGCCTGCATCGCCCAGCCGGCGAGAAGCGGCCCCGAGATCGCGCCCAGCCCGTAGACGAAGACGAGCCCGCCCGAGGCCGCCGGCATGTCCGCGAGATCGAGGTAGTCGTTCGTGTAGGCGATGAAGAGCGAGTAGAGCGGCGAGGCCATGCCGCCCATGACGAAGGCCGCCGCCATCAGCGGCCAGAGCGCGAGATCCGAGAGATAGCCGAGCAGGCAGGACCCGGCGCCGATGGCGGCGAGCGAGAGGATGAGAAGGCGCCGGTCCATCCGGTCCGAGGCCCATCCGATCGGGTATTGCAGCACGAGGCTGCCGGCGAACAGCATCGCGACGAAGAGCGCCACCTCGTCCACCCCGAGCCCCGCCTGCGTGCCGTAGACCGCCCCCATCCCGGCCTGCGCGGCGAAGACGCCGCCCAGGAGGAAGATCCCGACGGTGCCGAGGGGCGAGGCCGCGTAGAGCCGCCGGAGGCTCATCGGCTGGGTCAGCTCGGCCGCGGGCATCGGCGTGGCCGAGAGCAGGATCGGCCCGAAAGAGAGCGAGACGAGGATGGAGGCCGCGATGAAGAGCGTGGCCCCGCCCGCGTCCGCGAGCGTGAGCAGCCCCTGCGCCGCGATCATGCCGAGGGTCTGCGCCAGCATGTAGGCCGAGAGAAGCTTGCCCCGGTTCTCGTTCGAGGCGGCGTTGTTGAGCCAGCTCTCGGCGGTGACGTAGACGCCCGACATGCAGAAGCCGAGCGCCACCCGCAGGAGCGTCCAGGCCCAGGGTTCCGCGATCAGCGGGAAGGCGATGAGCCCCGCCGACATGAAGGAGCCGAGCGCAGCGAAGACGCGGACATGGCCCACGTTCCGGATCAGCCGCGGCGCCGCGCGCGCGCCGATCAGGAACCCGGCGAAATAGCCGGAGGTCACCACCGCGAGCGATGCCGCCGAAAAGCCCTCGATCCCGCCGCGCACCCCGATCAGCGTGGACTGCATGCCGTTGCCGATCATGATGAGCGCCATGCCGAGAAGGAGCGCCCAGACGCCGCCCAGGACCTGAAGCATCGCGGGACTCCTTCGACGGGCGGCCTGCGGCCGGGGCGGGGCACCGGCGGCACGCGAACCTGATTCGCGGCCGCCGGTCAACGCGGTTGCATCGCCGCGCCGGGCGCGGTTTGATGCACGACATGTCAGACAGCAAGCAACCGGGCCTCGACGACGCCTATGCGCTCTCCGGGGCCGAGGACGCCCGGCGGCTTTATGCCGACTGGGCGGAAACCTATGATTCGGACTTCGCCGCGGCGAACGCCTACCGCCCGCCCGAGGTGGTGGCGCGCGTCTTCGCCGAGGCGGGCGGCACGGGGCCCGTGCTCGACGCGGGCGCGGGCACCGGCCTTGGCGGCCTCGCCCTCGCGGCGCGGGGGATCGGGCCGCTGGACGCGCTCGATCTCTCGCCGGAGATGCTGTCCGTGGCGGCGCGCAAGGGCGTCTACCGCGAGCTGATCGAGGGCGACATCCTCGCCGGGCTCGCCATCGCGGACGGCGCCTATGCCGGCGTGGTCAGCGCGGGCACCTTCACCCTTGGCCATGTCGGGCCCGAGGGGTTCGACGAGCTTCTGCGCGTGGCGGCGCCGGGCGCGCTGCTGGTGATCTCGGTCAACGCACGCGCCTACGAGAGCGACGGCTTCGCGGCGAAGATGGACGCGCTCGCGCCCGCGATCGAGGGGCTCGCCACGGTGGAAGAACCGATCTATGGCCCCAAGGCCACCGGCCCCCACGCGGGCGACACGGCGCGCGTGCTGAGCTTCCGGAAGCGGCCGGCGTAGGCATTTGTCGTGCCGACGGCGCGGCCGCCTTGAACGCCTTCCGCGCGGTCCGTCGGGATGTGCCGCCGGATGCTGGCGGGGCCGGCGCGCCAGCGGCCGGCGGCAACGTGCTCGGGAGCAATCTCTTCGACGTCCTCGGTATCGCCGGTCTGACGGCGATCGTGACGCAGCTTCCCGTTCCGCCCGATATCGCCGGCCGGGAAGTGGCTCATGCTGGCCGCGGCGCTCGCCCTCGCGGCGGCCGGGACGACGGGATGGCGCATCGACCGACGCGAAGGGGCGGCCTTCCTCGCGGCCTGCGCCGCCGTGCTGGCGCTGCAGCTCGGCTTCGTCTGAGCGCGGCTCAGGAGGCGTAGTCGGAGCCTTCCTCGTCGAGGATCGCGCGGAGCTCGGCGAGGTGCAGCTCGCCGCCGCCTTCGTATGCCTCGATCTGGCGCGCCGTCTTCTCGGCCACCTCGTCGGAGAGGCGCTTGAGCGGCCGGCCGGTCTGGAGGGCGCGGATGTAGGTCTCGGCGGCGCGCTCGAAGTAGTAGAGCCGATCGAAGGTTTCGGCGACGGTCTCCCCGATCACCATGACCCCGTGGTTGCCCATGATCATCACCTTGCGCTTCGGGTCGTCGAAGAGCGCGGCGCAGCGCTCGCCCTCCTCCTCGAAGGCCAGCCCGCCATAGCCCGTGTCGATCACGGTGCGGTCGTGGAAGGCGGCGGTGTTCTGGTCGATCGGCGGCAGGCGCGGATCCTCGAGGCAGGCCAGCACCGTCGCGAAGGTGGAATGGACGTGCATGGCGCAGCGCGCATGCGGCACGCGCCGGTGCAGCGCCCCGTGCAGGCCCCAGGCCGTGGGATCCGGCGCGCCCGGCCGCTCCAGCGTCGCCGGGTCGTTCGCGTCCACGAGCAGGAGATCCGAGGCGCGGACGCGGGCGAAATGCTTCTGCGGGTTGATCAGGAAGCTGGTGCCGTCCTCGTTGACGGAGAGTGAGAAGTGATTGGCGACGGCCTCGTGCATGCCGAGCCGCGCCGTCCAGCGCAGCGCCGCGGCGAGGTCGCAGCGCTCGGTCCAGTGATCGAGGTTCGGTCGGGGTGCAGGTGCGTTCATGGCGTTTCCTCATCCGTTGGCGCGAGCGGGCGCGAGGGGACCCAGGCGTATCCGTCCGGGTCGAGTATGCAGGCTTCGCGCAGACCGTGCGGCTTGTCCGTGGCGGGCTGGAGCACGATGCCGCCGGCCTCTTCTGCGCGCAGGGCCGCGACATCGGGGTCGGTGTCGTAGAGCCGGATTTCGAGCCCGGCGCCCCGCGCGCCCGCCTCGGGCAGCAGGCCGGGCAGGGGGTGGTCGCGGTAGGTCGGGTCGGCATGGAGCTGGAAGAGATGCGCCCCGTAGGCGACGATGGCGAAATCCGCGCTTTCCCGGCGGGTCGTCATGGCGAACACGCTGCGCAGGAAGGCAGCGCTTCGTGCCACGTCGCGCACGAGGAGGTTGAGGCCGAGCCCGCGTAGCGAGCGGCCGAAAGCGTCGGGGCTGACCGTCTCGAAATCCATGCCGGACCTCCCGGGGCCGGAACTTGATCCCCCCTTCGGGAGGTGTCAACGTGGACGCGCCCCGACCGAGCCGCCCCCTGGGACCGCCCATGCATGTCTCTCCGCCGCGCGTCGTCAGCCCCGACCAGCCCGCGCCGCGAAGCTTCGCGGACGCCGCGGCGGCGGTGGAGCATCTCGTGGCGCTCTACGACGGGGCCTGCGACTTTCTCCGCGAACGGTTCGAAAGCGCCATGCGCGACGGCGATCCGGGCGTGCGCTACCGCGCCTTCTACCCGGAAATCCGGCTGACCACGACGACCTTCGCGGAGGTGGACAGCCGGCTGAGCTTCGGCCACGTGGCCGAGCCCGGGACCTACGCCACGACGGTGACGCGCCCGGACCTTTTCGGGAACTACCTGCGCCAGCAGCTCGAACTCCTCTTCGAGAACCACGGCGTGCCGGTCGTGATCGGGCCCTCCGACACGCCGATCCCGATCCATTTCGCCGTGGCGCAGCAGCCCGCGCTCGGCGTGCCGCAGGAGGGCGCGGCGAGCTTCACCCTCCGCGACGTCTTCGACGTCCCGGACCTCGCCACGACGAACGACGACATCGTGAATGGCCTTGCATGGTCTCTCGGGGTGCAGCCCGCGCCGCTCGCGCCGTTCACCGCGCAGCGCGTGGACTACTCGCTCGCGCGGCTTCGCCACTACACGGCGACGGACCCGCGGCATTTCCAGAACCACGTCCTGTTCACCAACTACCAGTTCTACGTCGAGGAGTTCGAGACGGTGGCGCGGGCGAAGCTCGCCGAGCCCGGGAGCGGCTACACGAGCTTCGTGGCCACCGGCGACGTCGAGATCACCGACCCCCATGCCGAGATCCCGCTCTTGCCGAAGCTGCCGCAGATGCCGGCCTATCATCTGAAGCGGGCCGACGGGCAGGGCATCACCCTCGTCAACATCGGGGTCGGCCCCTCGAACGCGAAGACGGCGACCGACCACATCGCGGTTCTCAGGCCGCATGCCTGGATCATGGTGGGCCACTGCGCCGGGCTCAGGACGAACCAGAAGCTCGGCGATTTCGTCCTCGCGCACGCCTATCTGCGCGAGGACCGTGTGCTCGACGACGATCTGCCCGTCTGGGTGCCGATCCCGGCGCTCGCCGAAATCCAGATCGCGCTGGAGACGGCGGTGGCGGAGGAGACGCAGATGCGCGGCTACGACCTCAAGCGGATCATGCGCACGGGCACCGTGGCGAGCGTGGACAACCGGAACTGGGAACTGCGCGAGCACACCGGTCCGGTGCAGCGGTTGAGCCAGTCCCGTGCCATCGCGCTCGACATGGAATCCGCCACGATCGCGGCGAACGGCTACCGCTTCCGGGTGCCTTACGGAACGCTGCTCTGCGTTTCGGACAAGCCGCTTCACGGGGAGCTCAAGCTTCCCGGCATGGCGTCGGACTTCTACAAGACGCAGGTGGCGCGGCATCTGCGCATCGGGATCCGGGCCATGGAACTGATCGCGGCCATGCCGCTCGAGCGGATTCACAGCCGGAAACTGCGCAGTTTCGACGAAACCGCCTTCCTCTGACCGGCGAAAACGGCGCGGAGGCGCCGAAACGTTGCCGGAAAGCCATGATCGGGCTTGTCAGACCCCACTATTTGTTGTGTTCATTGGCCAGATGAAGTTATAGGTGCGCAATGAGGCCCAAGATTGCGGGCAGTGGAAGGAGACCATGCAATGGCCAAACCGATGACCAAGACCCAGCTTGTGGCCGCGCTGGCCGAGGAGATGGGCAGCGACAAGAAAACCGCGGGCGCGGCGCTGGACGCGGTCTGCGGCGTCATCACCCGCGAAGTGTCCCAGGGCGGCGCGGTGACGCTGCCGGGGATCGGCAAGTTCTACATGCGCGAGCGCCCCGAGCGCATGGTGCGCAACCCCGCCACCGGCGAGCAGTTCAAGAAAGAGGCCGACAAGCAGGTCAAGGTCACCATCGCCAAGGCGCTCAAGGATAGCGTCAACGGCTGAACCGGCCTTGCACAGGTGACAGGGGCCGCTCGCAGAGCGGCCCTTTTCTTTGCCCGCGGCCCGTGGCAGAGGAAGGGAAGGCCAGCCCCGGCGCAAGCCGGACGGTCGGTCAGCGGGTTCCCGAACTTCCTCGTCGAGTGAATTTCGCCCGCCTTGGGAGGGGAGCGAAGGGCTTGGACATCCGCGCGATCTTTCTCGGCCTTGCCTTCGCGGTGATGTGGTCCTCGGCGTTCAGCGCGGCGCGGATCATCGTCGCCTCGGCGCCGCCGCTCTCGTCGCTCGCGCTGCGCTTCCTGATCTCGGGGCTGATCGGCGTTGGCGTCGCGCGGCTTCTGGGCCAGTCCTGGCGGCTGACGCCGGCGCAGTGGCGCGCGACCGTCGTCTTCGGGATCTGCCAGAACGCGCTCTATCTCGGGCTCTACTGGATCGCCATGCAGACGGTGGAGGCCTCCCTCGCCGCGATCATCGCCTCGACGATGCCGCTCCTCGTGGCCCTGTCGGGCTGGGTGTTCCTGGGCGAACGCATGCGCCCGCTCGGGGTGGCGGGGCTCGTCGCGGGGTTCCTGGGCGTCATGCTCATCATGGGCGCCCGGTTCCAGGGGGGCGTCGATCCCTTCGGGCTCGCCCTTTGCGTCCTCGGCGTGGCTGCCCTCACCGTGGCGACGCTTTCGGTGCGGGGGGCGTCCTCGGGGGGCAATTTCCTGATGATCGTGGGGCTGCAGATGCTCGTGGGCTCGGCCGCGCTGGTCGTGCCCGCGGCGATGCTGGAGACGGTCGAGGTGGACTGGTCCTGGCGCCTCGGGCTGGCTTACGCCTACACGATCCTCGTGCCGGGCCTCGCCGCGACGCTCGTCTGGTTCCTGCTGGTGGATCGCGTGGGCGCCGTGAAGGCCGCCACCTTCCATTTCCTCAACCCCTTCCTCGGCGTGGCGATCGCGGCGCTTCTGCTGGGCGAGGCGCTCGGGCCGCTCGACGTGCTCGGGGTGACGGTCATCGCCTTCGGCATCCTCGCCGTGCAGCTCTCGCGCCAGCAGCCGGCGCCGGCCGCCGCGCGGCGGCAAGGTTAGGCGAGAAGCGCGAGCAGCGCCGTCAGCGTGAAGAAGGCGCCCGTGGTGGCGCCGAGCAGCGCGAGCGAGGCGATGCCTTCGTGGCCGTAGTCCTGCGCGAGGATGGCGTAGATCCCGAACATCGGCATCGCCGCCGACAGCACCACGGCGAGGCGGAGGTCGGGGTCCGCGACGTGGAAGCCCGCGAGGGGCAGCACGGCGAGCGCCAGCGCCGTCATCGCCGGGTGCAGGAGCAGCTTGCCCGCCACGATCTCGGCGGCAAGGGTCCTGTTGCCGCGCACCGGCAGCCCGACGAGCGAGCCGCCGATGACGAAAAGCGCGATGGCGCCGGTCGAGGAGGCGAGCAGGTCAAGCAGCCGCCCGACGCCCGATGGCATGGAGAGCCCGGTCAGGGATACCGTGAGCCCGGCGAGAAGGCCGAGCACCATCGGCCGGCGCAGCACGCCCCAGATGAGCGCCCTGAGCCGCGCCCAGACGCTGCCGACATGCGTGGGCCGCGAGCCTTCGAGAAGGAGCAGCGTGAGCGGGATCAGCACGAAGTTCTCCACGACGAGATTCATGGCGAGGATGAGGCCGGCCTGCTCGGGCAGGAGAAGCAGCATCAGCGGATATCCCACGTAGCCGGAATTCGGGCAACTCGACCCCATCACGGCGATCGCCTTGCGCGCGGGGCGCGTGCCGCGCGCCGTCTGCCAGGCCCAGGCGACAGCGATCGTGGCAAGCCCGCCGGCGAGGAACACCGCCATGTAGTTGGGGCTCAGCGTCTCGGTCAGCCGCCGCTCCGCCACGGCCGAGAAAAGCAGCGCGGGCAGCGCGACATTCATCACGTAAAGCCCGAGAACCCGCATGTCGGCCGCACGAAAGGCGCCGAAGCGCACCGACGCGTAGCCCAGCCCCACCAGCGCGAAGATTGGGAAGGTGATGGCCAGGATGTCCAGCACGGGGGGCTAGCCGATCGCGCCGCGCGCGCCCCCGGTCTGCGCACGGTCGAGAAGCAGGTGGTCGAGCAGCACGCAGGCCATCATCGCCTCGCCCACGGGCACCGCGCGGATGCCGACGCAAGGATCGTGACGGCCCTTGGTGACGATCTCGGTCGCTTCGCCCGCCCGGGTGATGGTGCGACGCGGCGTCAGGATCGAGGAGGTCGGCTTCACCGCGAAGCGCACCACCACGTCCTGCCCGGTGGAGATGCCGCCCAGCACCCCGCCCGCGTGGTTCGAGGAATAGACCGGCCGGCCGTCGTTGCCCATGAAGATCTCGTCGGCGTTCCGGCTCCCGGTGAGCTCGGCCGCGGCCATGCCCTCGCCGATCTCGACGCCCTTCACGGCGTTGATGCTCATCATCGCGGCGGCGAGATCGGCGTCGAGCTTGCCGTAGACCGGCGCGCCGAGGCCGGGCGGGACGCCTTTCGCGACCACCTCGATCACCGCGCCCGCGCTGTCGCCCGACTTGCGCAGCCCGTCGAGATAGGCGGCCCAGTTTTCCGCCGCTTGAGCATCGGGGCACCAGAACGGGTTGTCGTCGATCGCCGTCTCGTCGAAGCGCGCGCGGTCGATCCCGTGGGGCCCGATCTTCGTGAGGTAGCCCCGGATCTCGACCTCCGGGGCCAGACCGGCCAGCGCGGCGCGCGCGACGCCGCCCGCGGCCACCCGCGCCGCGGTTTCCCGCGCCGAGGACCGGCCGCCGCCACGATAGTCGCGGATGCCGTATTTCTGCCAGTAGGCGATGTCGGCATGCCCGGGGCGGAACGCCTCGGCGATCTCCGAGTAGTCCTTGGACCTCTGGTCGGCGTTCCGGATGAGAAGCTGGATGGGCGTGCCCGTCGTCCGGCCCTCGAAGACGCCCGAAAGGATCTCGACTGCGTCCGGCTCCCGCCGCTGCGTGACGTATCTGCTCTGCCCCGGCTTGCGCCGGTCGAGCCAGAGTTGGAGCGCGGCCTCGTCGAGCGCCACGCCCGGCGGGCAGCCGTCCACCACCGCGCCCAGGGCGGGGCCGTGGCTCTCGCCCCAGGTGGTCACGCGAAACACGTGGCCGAAGCTGTTCAGGCTCATGCGCGCTGTCCTCCTGACGGTGCGGTCTAGCCCGCGCACCCCGGCCCCTCAAGCGGTTTCGCCTTGAAGGGGGCGGAGCCGCGGTCTAGGCTCCAGATTACCTCGGGGTGGCCCGCGCGCGCGGGCCTGAGATGCCGGATGGCGAACCCGTTGAACCTGAACCGGTTAGGACCGGCGGAGGGAAGGTGAAGGGATCACCGGGGCGCAAGGCCCGCTTCCCCTGACTTGCTCCGCCCGTCGCAAGAAAGGAGCAAGAGAATGCGGGCTTCCATGATTGCCACGGGTCTCGTCGCCGCCACCACGGGCGCGGCGGCCCAGACGCCAGAACTCACCGTCTACACCTATGACAGCTTCGTCTCCGACTGGGGCCCCGGCCCGCAGATCGAGACGGCCTTCGAGGAGGTCTGCGGCTGCGACCTGCGCTTCGTGGGCGCAGGCGACGGCGCCGCGCTTCTTTCGCGCGTGCGGCTGGAGGGCGCGGGCACCGAGGCCGACGTGGTGCTCGGCCTCGACACGAACCTGACCCACGCCGCCCGGGAGACGGGGCTTTTCGCCGAGCACGGGATCGAGGCCGGGTTCGACCTTCCCGTGGCCTGGGACGACCCGCATTTCCTGCCCTATGACTGGGGCTACTTCGCCTTCGTCCACGAGGCCGGGCTCGACGCCCCCGGCTCCTTCCGCGAGCTCGCCGAGAGCGAGCTCGACATCCTGATCCAGGACCCGCGCTCCTCCACGCCGGGTCTCGGGCTGCTGATGTGGGTGAAGGCGGCCTACGGCGACGAGGCGGGCGCGATCTGGGAGGGGCTCTCCGACAACGTGGTGACGGTGACGCCCGGCTGGTCCGAGGCCTACGGGCTCTTCCTCGACGGCGAGGCGGACATGGTGCTCTCCTACACCACCTCCCCGGCCTATCACCTGATCGCCGAGGACGATCCCTCCAAGGCCGCCGCCCCCTTCGAGGAGGGCCATTACATGCAGGTCGAGGTGGCGGGCATGCTCGCCGGCACCGACCAGCCCGACCTCGCCCGGCAGTTCCTGGAGTTCATGACGGGCCCCGCCTTCCAGTCGGTGATCCCGACCACGAACTGGATGTATCCGGCGGTCATCCCGCCCGGGGGGCTGCCCGAGGGCTTCGAGACGCTGATCGAGCCCGCCGAGGCGCTTCTCCTGCCGCCGGCGGAGGCCGCGGCGCGCCGCGGCCCGGCGCTCGAGGAATGGCGCGCGGCGCTGGCGCGCTAGGCGCGCCGCCCTGGGCCGCCGGGGCGGCCGCCTTCGCCGTCGCGGCGCTCATCGCCGGGCCGGTCGCCGCGGTGATCTGGACGGCGGGATCGGCGGGGAGACTCGGCCCCGCCGACTGGGCCGCCCTGCGCTTCTCCCTCACGCAGGCCACGCTTTCCGCGCTCCTGTCGGTGGCGCTCGCCGTGCCGGTGGCCCGCGCGCTGGCGCGCCGCCGCTTCCCGGGGCGGGGCGCCCTCGTCATGCTGCTGGGC
>CAZPCU010000034.1:0-11500 GCA_964585075.1 uncultured Rhodobacterales bacterium | reverse complement strand
GGCCAGCGCCGCCCGGGTCGCCTCGTTGCCGAAAACCTCGACGAGCGGCCCGAAGCCCGTGAACACCGCCGCCTGGAGGGGCAGCCAGAACGCCGCGGACCAGACGGCCTCGGGCATGGCCCGTATCGCGCGCCGCGCGAGACCCGCGAGGACGGCGATGAAGAGGAGCGGCAGCAGCGCGTTGGCCGCCTCCAGGACGTGCCGGCCGGGCGACAGGGCAGAGAGCGCCGCCGCGAGCCCCGCGAGCGGCCAGAGGGCGAGGAGAGCGTCCCCGTAGGCCGCGCGCAGCGCCGCCGCCGCGCGCCGCGCGTCGCTCAAGCCGCCCATGTCCGGACCCCGAGCCGCGCCCGGGCCGCGCGGGCGAGCAGGAGATGGGCGAGGCAGAGAGAGGCGACCGAGGCGGCCGCCGCGCCCCAGGGGCCGAAGCCCGGGATGAGCGCCGCGTTGAGCACGGCGTTCACCAGCGCGCCCGCGGTGACGGCCTGCACCGTGGCCGTCTCGTGCCCGGTCATGTTGAGAATCGAATCGGCCGGCCCAGTGGCCGCCACGGCGACGAGTCCGGCGCAGAGCACCGCCGCGAGGGGCGCGGCCGCCGCGAAGTCCGCGCCGACGAACGCCTCGACGACGGCGCGCCCGAAGAGGGCGACGAGGAGCGCGGCCGCGGCCACCGCCGCCACGGCGAGGCGCGCCGCGCGTGTGGCCTCGGCCTGCAGCGCGTCCCGCGCCCCGGACGCCCAGAGACGCGCGACGCGCGGATGGATCACCGTCGCCACGATCTGCCGGCCCATGAGCGCGGCCCCCGCGATCTGCGCCGCGATGCCGTAGACGGCGACGCTTTCGGGGCCCGCCAGCATGCCGAGCATGAAGAGGTCGAGCCGGGCGTTGACGAGCGCCGCGGCGGTGACGAGCGAGAGCGGCAGCAGGCTCCGGAGCCAGGCGCGTGTCGCGTAGCGGGGCGGCGCGGGCGGCCCTTCGGGACAGAGCCGCGCCGCCGCCCGCACCGTCCAGAGAAGCGCGCCCCCCACGGCCGCGACGTGAAGCGCCATCGCGCCGGCCGGCGTCAGTCCGGTGACCGCGAGCGCCGCCGCCACGAGACCGAGGAGGAAGAGCGGCCGCAGCGCCCCGTCGGGCAGGGCGCCCGCGACGGGGTGTTCGTGGCCCTGCAATCGCGCGGCCGTCACCCGCAACACGGCAAGGGCTGCCACCAGGGGCACGGCGAAGAGCGCGGCGGCGGCCCCCGGCCCGCCCGGCCCCAGGGACCAGAGCCAGGCGAGGGCGCCGAGGCCGACGAGCGCGCTCGAAGCGGCGACGCAACCCAGCGCCCAGCGGCGCAGCCCGCGGAGCGCCGCCCCGTCGCCGCGGCCGCGCGCCAGGGCGGTCTCGCGGATCACGAGGGTGGGCAGCCCGGCGAGCACCGGCATGGCGAGGATCTGGGCGAGCGTGAGCGCGAAGAGATACTGCCCGTAGCCCTCGGGTCCGAGCCCGCGCGCGAGCAGCACCGCGAGCGCCACGCCCGCGCCGATATTGACGGCGCGCACCGCGGCGAGGCCCGCCCCGGGCCCGAGGACACCCGTTGCCTCCGCGCGGTGGGGCAGGGCCCCGTCAAGCTTTCTGGGGGAAATCAGGGGCATGCGAAGACGCCGCGCCCGCGTTTCCGCGGGCCCGGCCAGCGAGGAGCCGTCCCATGGATCAGTCGCCCGTGCTGGGGCTTCCCTACATCCTGCCCAACCAGGCGCAGAAGCATGTCACCCACAACGAGGCGCTGCGTGCGCTCGACGCGGTGGTTCAGATCGGCGTCGCCTCGCGCGGCGCGGCGAGCCCGCCGCCCGAGGCCGAGGAAGGGCTGCGCCATATCGTGGCCGCGCCCGCCGCGGGCGGCTGGGCCGGGCAGGAGGACCGGCTCGCCGCCTTCCTCGACGGGGCCTGGCATTTTTTCGAGCCGCGCGCGGGCTGGCTCGCCTGGGTCGCCGACGAGGCGCGGCTTCTCGTCTGGGACGGGACCGCCTGGCGCCCGGCCGCAGGCTCCGACGTCGCCGCGCTTTTCGGCGTGAACACCGAGGCCGACGCCCAGAACCGCCTCGCCGTCAAGTCCGACGGCATTCTCTTCTCCCATGACGACGTGACGCCCGGCTCGGGCGACGTGCGGGTGACGCTCAACAAGGCGGGCGCCGAGGCCACGGCGTCGGTGGTGTTCCAGTCCGACTGGTCGGGGCGGGCGGAGTTCGGGCTGGCCGGCGACGACAACTGGCGGGTGAAGGTCTCGCCCGATGGCGCGACGTGGTCGGAGGCGGTGACGGTGATGGCCGCGTCCAGTTTCGTGGGGATCGGGGCCACGGACCCGCAGGGGCCGCTCCATGTCGAGGGCGACGACGCGGCGCTGGTGCTCGGCAACGCGCAGGATCCCGCGGCGGTCTGGTCCATCGCGCCGGGACGGCCCGGCTTCTACGAGGATCACCTCATCATCGCGCATGGCGCGGATTACAGTGACACGGCGACGCATCGGCTCCTGCTTCCGAAGGACGCGCCGCCGGTCTTTTCGGCGGGCGTTGCGGTCCCGGACGGCGAGCGGTTCGCGAGCCAGTCGAGCCAGGCGCTCGCCCATTACGTTCCGTTCGACGGCACGCGCGGAGAGCTGACCTTCCGCGGCGCGGACGCGAGCGGCGAGGCGCGCTTCCGCGTGACGGCCTACTACAACGACGGCTCATGGAACCTGGCCACGGCGGGGGGCTGGCAGGTGGACGCGGACGGCCCGCGCCTCGGGATCGGGACCGACACGCCCAGCACCACGCTTCACGCGGAGGGGCCGGTGCGGGTGGGGAGCTTTCCGCTCTCGTCGCTGCCCGACGCGGCGGCCACGGGGGCGGGCGCCATCGTCTTCGTGCCCGAGGACGGCGGCGGGCCGATGCTCACGGTCTCCGACGGGGCGGCCTGGCGGAACGTGGCGGACGGCGCGATCGTCGGCTGATCGGGCGCGGCGGCCCGGCGGAGCACCAGCACCACGACCGGATCGTAGGGCAGGCGCGTCGCGTAGGCGAAATCGAGCGCGAAGGCGACGGCCCGGCGCAGCGCGAACCGCGCCTGCCGCGCCAGCCAGACGAGCGGGCGGCGCCCGCCATGGCGGTAGGCGGGGCCGTAGCGCACGACCTCGAAGGGAAGCCCGGCGGCCAGAAGCTCCACCGCGCTTCTGGATAGGAAGCTGCGGTGGGTCGGGTCGCCCATCTGCGGCGCGAGGCCGAACGGGCTCTGGGCGTTAGGGAACCGCATGAGGAGATGGCCGCCGGGCCGCAGGAGCCGGGCCGCCGCGGAGAGCGCCTCCCGGATTTCCTCCGGTGTCATGTGCTCGAACACGTCGAGCGCGACAATCGTGTCGGAGCGCCCCGGATGGTCGCGGGCGGCCTGCGACAGCTCCGCGGGAAGGACCGCCACGCCCCGCGCTTCGGCGGCCTTGCGGAGCGCCGGGTCGATCTCGGTGCCGTGGACGCGCGCGCCCCGGGCTTCCGCCCAGGCGAGGCAGGCGCCCGCGCCGAAGCCGATTTCCAGCAGATCGGCGCCCCTGACCGCGAGATCCCGGAACTCGCCCTGGAAATAGCCCGCCTCGTCGTCGGAGACCGCGAAGAGGCGCGACCAGCCCTTCCAGTCCCGGTAGGCCGCGTAGAGGCCGGGCGCCGTGTCCCGGACGGGGCCCGTCACGGCGCGTCGTCCCGCATCGCGCGAAGGTCCCGGTACTTGGCGAGGATGGCGCAGGCGCGGTCGTCGGCGGAATGGCCGTCCGCGAGGATCCGGCGCCTGCCCGCCGCGGCGATCGCCCGCCGTGCCTCGGGTGCGGCGAGGTAGCGCCGCACCTGGCGGACGAGCTCCTCCGCGCCGTCGAAGAACGCGGCCTCCCGGCCCTCCTCCAGAAGGGCCGTCGCCTCCGACGTGCGCTGGTGCAGCAGGAACCCCCCGGCGGCGGGGATTTCGAAGCTGCGCGCCGTCGTCAGGTCGCCGCTCGACGCGCCGGGCTGGCGCTCGATGAGAAGCCCGAGATTGATCCGCGAAAGGCCGATGGCCTTCGCGTATTCCCGCCCGAAGACGCCATGGCCCCGCCACGCCCGGCGCAGCGCCGGCGCCGCGCGCCGCCAGCGCCCGGGCCCCCATATGCGCAGATCGAGATCGGGGCAGGCGGCGGCCAGCGCCGCGAGCAGCCGCTCCTTCCGCGGGGAACGGTCGCCGATGAAGGAGACGTCGCATGCGTAGCGCGCCTGGTCGGCCTGCGAGACCTCGGCGGGCGCGTGGGTGTCCGGGTCGTAGGCATGGAGCAGTACGGAGGCGCGGCGGATGCCGAGGCTTTCGGCCATGTCCGCGAGCCCGAAGCTCTTCGTGGTGAAGATCCAGTCATAGCGGGGCAGGGCCCGCGGCAGCTCCGGCCCGTGGGCGTGCACGCTCACGTCGGGAAAGAACTGGATGCAGACGACGCCCCGCGCGCGCAGGCGATCCAGCGTGTCGGCCACCACGAGCGGTCCCTTGAAGACGAAGAGGAGATCGGGCTCCAGCGCCTCCGCCTCGGCGAGAAGCGCCGCGTTGAACTCCCGCACGAGGCGGGGCCGCAGCGCCCGGCGGAGCGCCCGGAGCGCGGGCGCGCGCCAGGCGGGCAGGGTTTCCGCCTCCGCGAGCGCGCGCACGGAATGCCCGGCCCTGCGGAGCGCCTGCACCAGCGCGAAATCGTTGGCGCCCTGCCATTGCGCGGAGACGGCGAGAACGCGCAGGGGCGGGCGGTGGACGGCGGCGGATGCGCTGTTGGTGACGGGCGGGGTCACGCCTCGGCCTCCCGGCGCGCCGCCTCTGCCGACGCGAACGCATCGAGGATCGGCAGCAGGCGAT
Organism: uncultured Rhodobacterales bacterium; assembly: GCA_964585075.1. Lineage (GTDB taxonomy): Bacteria > Pseudomonadota > Alphaproteobacteria > Rhodobacterales > Rhodobacteraceae > Rhodosalinus. The sequence goes on along the minus strand of CAZPCU010000034.1, from coordinate 6,640 downwards.
CCCGGAAGGCGCCGTAGCGGTAATGCCGGCGCCAGCGCCGCGCGCCGCCCGCGCCGAGCCGTTCCCGGAGCGCGGGGTCGCGGAGGAGCGCGACGAGCGCGGCGGGAAGCGCCTCCGGCTTGTCGAGATCGACGTTGAGGCCCGTCTCGCCGTGGCGGTTGACCTCCTGCCCCGCATCCTGGCGCGAGGCGATCACCGGCAGCCCGTGGCGCATCGCTTCGGCATAGACGAGCCCGAAGCCCTCGCCGCGGCTCGGCATGGCGAAGACGTCCGCCCTGGCCCAGAGCGCGGGCAGATCGCGCTCCGGAACATGGCCCGTCACCTCGATCGAGGCCGCGGCGGGCGAGCGCCGCGCCGCGGCGCGGACAAGCGCCACCCCGTCGCCGCCCCCCGCGATCACGAGCCGCGCGCCCGGCACCGCGCGCACCACCTCGGGCCAGCACGCGACCAGCTCGCGCTGGCCCTTGTACATCTGCGCCCGGTCGATCCGGCCGAGGCAAAGCACGGTGGGCCGGTGCCCCTCCGGGCGGGGTGGCCGCGGGGCTGCCGGCGCGTCGGTCTCGGTGGCCAGCGGGCAGACCTGAGCGGCGGCGAGCGCCCCGTGCCGTGCTTCCAGCCGCGCGAGGGTGAAGCGCGAGTTCGCGAGGACGAGCGCCGCGCCGCGGAGCGCGCGGGCGCGGGCGGGCGAGAGATGCTCCCAGACCTCCACGCCATGGACCCAGACGGCATAGGGCCGTCGGAGCCCCGGCATCCGCGGATGGGCGCGCGCCATGCCGACCGAATCGTAAAGGAAGACGTCGCGCGTGAGCGCCGACGCGTGGAGGTCCGCCGCGAACCGGGCGCGGCTGCCCCGGGCTGTCCGGGCGGGAGGGCCTGCCGCCTCCGGCGGGTGGCTGTCGAGGCAGGAGAGAAGCGCCGCGTCCGCCCCCGCCTCGGCGAGCGCGCGGGCCGTCATCCGCGCCACGGCGGCGATGCCGCCGCGCCCGGGGGCGAGGAGCGTCGCGCCGATCTGCCAGCGGGGCGCGCGCGTCATCCGAACGCCCGCTCGCCCGCGATGGCATGGCCGAACATCTCGGCGGTGGCGGCGGCCGCGTTCGCCTCGGCGAAATGGGTCTCGGCCAGCCGCCGCGCGCCTTGCCGCCAGAGCCGGCGCTCCGCCGGTGGCAGCGCGGCGAAGCGGTCGAGCGCGGCGGCGAAGCGCCGGGCCTCGTCGAGCGGCAGGTCCCAGCCCGCCCGCACCGCGGCGAGCCCGCGCCATGGCGTGCGGTCGCTCGTCAGGACGGGCAGGCCCGCGGCGAGTGCTTCGGCGATGGCATGGCCGTGATTCTCGCTGAGGCTCGGGATGAGGAAAACGTCGTAACACGATAGGAAAGAATGAACTTCTTCGGGCGGGACCGGGGCTTTCCAGGCCGCGCGGACATGTCTCGGCAGCCGCGCGATCGCCGCGTCGCAGGCCGCCTTGTGGCGCGCGCAGACCACCGGGCCCACCATGTCGAAGACCGCCGGCGCCCTGACGCAGGCGAGCGCGTCGAGCGCGAAGACAAGGTTCTTCACGGGCGCGATCCGGCCCAGGAAGACGATCCGGAGCGGCCCGCTTGCCCGGCGCGGCTGGGCGAGGCCCCGCGGCGCGGGCGGCAGCCGCGCGGTATCGGGCGCCTCCAGTATGCCCCGGGCGGGCAGGCGGAGGGCGGCGATCTCCTCCCGTTCGCCGGGGCCGGTGGCGTGCAGCCAGACCCCGTCCAGCAGCCCCGAGCGCCGGAGCGCGGCGAGATAGGCGCGCTTGGCGCGCGGCTTCTGCGCCAGCGCGCCCGGCGCGCATTCGCCCCGCGGGGACAGGATGACAGGCGCGCGCGGCACCAGCCCGGCGCGGCGAAGCGCGAGGGCGGGCAGCGTCGTCTCCCGGTCGAAGAGGCTGTTCAGGTGCACAAGGTCGAAGCGCCCCGCCCTCAGCAGCCGCCGGAGCGGCCCCCAGCGCGGGCCGTCCGGGGCAAGCGGGAGGCGCCGGACCCCGGGGATGGGCTCGGAGAGGACGCGGGCGCTCGCCACCAGGGCGAGGTCGAAGCGGTCCGCCAGCGCCGCCGCCAGCGCCTCGAGGCTCCGCACCGCGCCCGAGGCGGGCTGCGCGCGTCCCGAGGCGCCGAAAAGCACCGCGACGGATGGCCGGACAAGGGACGCGCCGTCAGGCATGCACGTTGAATCGGTCGAAGCGACCGTGGCGGAGCGGCAGCCAGCCCAGCGCGCGGGCGTGGACGAGCGCGTAATTCGACTGGAAGAAGCGGTCGAGCTCGGGGTGCCACGCGTCGAAGACGGTGCAGGCGGCCGGATCGACGCGCACGAGCGTGTAGTCGAGCCCGTCGATCAGCGCGAAGACATCGCGCAGGAAGGCCCGCGCGAAGACCCAGCGGTGATTGTACTCGAACTGGAAGAGGTCGATCCGCCCGGCCTCGAGCAGCGGGCGCGCCCCGGCCAGCACGCGGAGGTCGTGGCCCTCCGTGTCGGACTTGGCGAGATGGATGTGGGCAAGCCCGAGCCTGGCGGCCAGGGCGGAGAGCGGGGCGCGCGGGACCCGGCGGCGCTCCAGCCCGGCCCGGGGCGGGTGCAGCGAACTGGTCCCGGCGCCGGGCCCCACGACCGCGATCTCGGCCTCGCCGTCCGTATCGGAAAGCGCCGTTTCATGGAGCGTGACCGCCCCGCCCGAGGGGTCGATGCGGTCACGGAAGAGCGCCGCCGTCTCGCGAACGGGCTCGAAGGCGTGCAGGGCGAGATGGCCGGGCGCGCGGCGCGTGGGCGGGAGCTGGGCGAGCAGGCTCGCCGTCCAGTCGCCCCGGTTGGCGCCGATGTCGAGCACGGTGAAGGGGCGCGCGGCGCCGGTGGCCGCGATGGCGCGGCGCTGAAGCATGGATTCGCCGTTCCGCGCGATGACGTCCTGCCGCTGCTCGCCTCGCGCGGCGCAGTAAAGCCGCCGGCCCAGGCGCCAGGCGAGATGGCGGGCGGGCGCGGTCATGCCGGGGCTTCCGGTTGAAGCGCAACCGCTTGCCCGGTGCGCACGGCCTGTTCCAGGGCGAAGGTCGCCTCCGTGGCGGCGTAGATCTCGGCCTCGGGGATCGGCGGCGGGCCGCCTTCGCGGACGGCCGCGACGAAGGCCGCCATGAGCGCGCGCTGGCCCTTGTCCTGCCGTCTCCGCAGGACGCGCCGCCGCCCGCCGGCGGCGATCTCGAGGCGTGCGAAATCCTCGAGCCGGAGCGCCCGGCCCGCCGCGAAGACCTCCAGCTGCTCCTTGGGCAGCGCCGGGTCGCCCGTCGGCGCGTAGACCAGCGCGCCCGTGGAGCCGTCGGCGAAGCGCAGGAGCGCCGAGGCGGCATCCGCCGCGCCGCCCGGGGCGACGGCCTGCACGGAGACCGCCGGCGCGCCCGCGAGATGGGCCATCACGTCGAGGAAATGGCAGCATTCGCCGAGGAGCCGCCCGCCCCCTTCCGCCCCGTGGATCCAGCTTTCGGGCGGCAGCGGCCCGGCGTTCACCCGGTAGAGGATCTGGAGCGGCCCCTCCGTGCCCGCGAGCGCGGCCCTCATCTCGGCGAGAAGGGGTGCGAAGCGGCGGTTGAAGCCCACGGTCAGCAGCCCCGGCGCGCCCTTCGCAGCCCCGCGCACCGCGTCGAGCCCTTCCCGGTCGAGCGCGAGCGGCTTCTCGCAGAAGACGTGCTTGCCCGCCCGGAGCGCCGCGGCGACGTAGCCCGGGTGGCTGTCGTGGCGGGTGGCGATGACCACGGCCTGCGTTGCCGGATCGTCCAGCACCGCGGCGGGGTCGGTCGCGGCGCTGGCGAACCCCGCCGCCTCCGCCGCGCTTCGCGCCGAGAGGCCACGCGAGGTCACGACGCCGGTGAGCGCGACCCCGCCCGCCGCGCGGAGCGCGGGCAGAAGCGTCCCGCGGGCATGGTTGCCGAAGCCGATGAAGCCGACGCCCGGCGCGTCACGGGGCGGGCGGAGCTCGACGCGCCGGGCGGGCGGCGCGGCGGGCGGCCCCGGATAGCGGATCAGGATGGCGAGATGCCGACCGCCGCCGGCGAGAAGATCATAGGCACCCGTCGCCTCGGCGATGTCGAAGCGATGCGTGACGAGCGCGCCGGGCGTCACCCGCCCCGCGGCGACGAGTTCCAGGAAGGCTTCCATGTTGCGCTGCCCGGTCCATCGGACATGGGGCAGCGGATAGTCCCGGCCCGCGATCTCGTAGTCTGGATCGTGGCGGCCCGGCCCGGTCGAGAGCGCGAGGCGCAGGTCGAGCTCGCGCCGGTAGAAGAGATCCCGGTCGATGTCCGTGCCGGTGAGCCCGACGAGGACGACGCGCCCGCCGAGCCGGCTGATCGCCGCCGAGCCGTTCACCGGCGCGCTCGTGCGCGCGGCGGCGGTGACGATCGCCGCGTCCACCCCGGCGCCGCCCGTGAAGCCCTGCGCCGCGCCCTCGAGGTCCGCGCTCACCGCCTGGTCGGCGCCAAGCTCGCGGGCGAGCGCCGCGCGCGACGGGTCCGGGTCGAAGCCCAGCACGCGGCAGCCCGCCGCCTTCAGAAGCTGCACCGTCAGAAGCCCGAGGAGCCCGAGGCCCGAGACCGCCACCCGTTCCCCGAGCGCGGGCGCGGCGCGGCGCACGCCCTGGAGCGCGATGGCGCCCACCGTGGCGAAGCTCGCCTCGGCGTCGCCCACCCCCTCCGGCACCCGCGCGCAGAGGTTCCGGGGCACCGCGTTGAACTCGGCGTGGCTGGCGAAGCCCGCCCCCGCGCAGGCCACCCGGTCGCCCACGGAGAGGCCCTCCACCCCGCGGCCGATCTCGACGACCTCCCCCGCGAGGCTGTAGCCGAGCGCCACCGGCTCGCCGAGCTTCGCGCGCACCTTCTCTGCGGTGCGCCGGAAGCCCTCGCGCCGGAGGCTGCGCATCACCTGCCGGGCGAGATCGGGCCGCGCCGCGGCCTTGCCCGCGAGCGACGCCCGGGCAAGCTCCAGGATCTGTCGCTCCGTCCCCGAGGACAGCAGCGAGGCGCGCGTGGCGACGACGACGCGGCCGGGCAGGGCGCGGGGCGCGGGCACCTCGACGAGTTCCGGCGACCCGCCGCGATAGTCCTGGCGAAGCTGTTTCATGGGCGATCCCCTTCGAGAAGCGCGAGGCGCGTGACGAGGCGGAACGGCCCGCGCCCCGCCAGCACGCGGAGCCGCGTCGTCGGGCGCTCGACCCCGAGATCGGGCCACCAGACGGCAGGCTCCACGCGGATGGGGGCGCTGGCCGTCACGAGGATCCGGGCGCGCCCGCCGAGGTGAAGCCGCACCGTCGTCTCGTCCGGGCCCGGCTCGGCGCGGACGTCCGGGTGCAGCAGGAAGCCCGCCGTCGCGTCGGCCGTCTGGCCGCCCTCGAGCCGGTCCTCGACGGTGACGGCCGCGGCATCCGCGGCGATGCGGCGGCGGTGGACGGGCCGGCCCGGGGCGGTGCGGAAGCCGTCGTGCCGCCCGTCGAGGCGGATGCGCTCCGGCCCGGTCTCCCAGCGCTCCAGCGTCACCTCGGGGCGCCGGCCGCAGCGGAACGCGCCGAAGAACTCCGCCTGCTCCGCCCCCGCGAGCGCCAGCGTGTTGTGCGCCGCCGTGCTCCGGGCGGCGTCGCGGCGCGGCCCGGCGGCGTATTCGAACACGCCCTGGTCCACGATCACCCGCCGCCCATCGACCGAGAGCTCGAAGCCGAGCGCGTCGCCGTGGCCGTGCGCCGGCAGGTCGTCGGGGGCGATCCGCCCGCAATCGGCGACGAGGTAGAGCGGCCCCCGGCGCATCCCGAAATAGCCCGCCTCGGGGAAGGCGAAGCTCTCGCGCGGGGCGGGGGCGGGGCCGATCAGGCGGGTATAGGCGTCGAGGCACTCGGACGGCGGACGCGCCATGGTAAGTCCCGCGTCGTTCAGAAGCGCCACGCCGCCGTCGGGATGGGCGAGGTCCGCCGCCGCGATGGCCATGGCGGCGAGCGCACCGTCGAGCCATGCGCCCTCCGCCCCCAGCGCGGCGCGGCAATCCAGGAGGTCCGCCATCACCTGGCAGTGGTAGGAGGGCGAGCGCTCGAAATGCATCCCGTCGGGCAGGATCTGCCGGGCGACCTCGCGGCGCAGGCGCGCCACGGCGAGGCGCCGCCAGCCTTCGGGCGCGCGGCCCTGGAAATACGCCGCCCCCCGGATCAGCGCGCGGAGGTCGCGGATCAGATGGTTGCCGCCGAGATCGGTCTCGAGCGCGCGCGCCAGGAAGGCGATCTGGCCGAGAAGGCTCTCCTCGGCCCGCGCCACGAGGGCGTCCGGCAGCCGCGCCCGCCGCCGCGCGAGCTCGTCCATCCAGACGCAGGCGCGGGTGGCCAGCGCGTAGGCGTTCCATGCGTCGGCCCAGGCGCCCGGCCGGGGCCGCGCGTTGGCGTCGAGCCAGCCCGAGACCAGCCGCGCCCAGAGCGCGTCGTCCGCGCCCTCGAGATACTCCATGTAATGCAGCGTCATGCGCCAGAGCTGCGCGCGCGGGCCGGGGCCGGGGGCGTGCCAGTCGATCCCGGGCCCCGGCATCTCCACCCGCCGGTTGAGGAGCTTGACCGCGAAGCCCGCGCCCCGCGGCGCCACCGCGCAACCCACCCGCGGCG
>CAZPCU010000033.1:0-11580 GCA_964585075.1 uncultured Rhodobacterales bacterium | reverse complement strand
ACGCGGTTGAGCGCAACATCGCCAAGGGCGAGGACCAGGCGCAGTTCGGCAAGGGCTCCGTCAAGGGCCTCGCGGCGCCGGAGACGGCCAACAACGCCGCCTGCACCGGATCCTTCGTGCCGCTTCTGACGCTGGGCATTCCGGGCTCGGGAACCACGGCGATCCTTCTGGGCGCGCTCATCGCGCTCAACGTCACGCCGGGACCGCGGCTGATGATCGACGAACCCGACATCTTCTGGGCCGTCATCATCTCGATGTATATCGGCAACCTGGTGCTGCTGATCCTGAACCTGCCGCTCATCCCCTACATCGCCAGGATCCTGGCGATCCCGCGGAACTACCTCATCCCCTTCATCCTCTTCTTCACGCTCATGGGGGCCTATATCGGGCAGAACAACGCGACCGAGCTCTTGATGCTGGTGGGCCTCGGCGTGCTGGCGACGATCCTGCGCTTCGCCGACTACCCGCTCGCGCCGCTTCTGATCGGCTTCATCCTCGGCACGATGCTGGAGGACAACTTCGCCCGCTCCATGCAGCTTTACCGGGGGCCGGACTTCATCTGGGAACGCCCGATGACGCTTGCGCTCCTCGTCCTCGCGCTGCTGCTCGTCCTGCTGCCGAGCTACCGGTCGCGGCGGGCGCGCAAACGGGCCGAAGGGGTGGCCGATGGCGACTGAGGCACGCGCGCCCCTCGCGGGCATCCGGGTGCTGGACCTGACCAACGTGCTGGCCGGCCCCTTCGCCTGCCACCAGCTCGCCCATCTGGGCGCCGAGGTCATCAAGGTCGAGGCGGTCGGGCGGGGCGATCTCGCCCGCAACCTCGGGGCCGATGCGACGCTGTCGGCGAAGGGCATGGGGATCAGCTTCCTCGCGCAGAACGCCGGGAAGAAGTCGCTCACGCTCGACCTGAAGGATCCGCGGGGCAAGGAGGCGCTCAAGCGTCTCGCGGCCACGGCCGACGTGCTGGTGGAGAACTTCCGCCCCGGCGTGATGGCGCGGCTGGGCCTCGGATACGAGGCGCTGAAGGCCGATAACCCGTGCCTGATATACTGCGCCATTTCGGGCTTCGGTCAGGACGGTCCATGGGCCGACCGGCCGGCCTACGACCAGATCGTGCAGGGCGCCTCGGGCGTCATGTCGATCACGGGCGATGCCGAAAGCGCGCCCTTGCGCGTGGGCTATCCGCTCGCGGACACCGTGGGCGGGCTGACCGCGGCCATGGCGATCTGTGCCGCGCTGAACGCGAAGGAGCGCGGCGCCTTCATCGACGTCTCGATGCTGGAGGCGCTTCTGGCGACCATGGGGTGGGTCGTCTCGAACTACCTCGTCGGCGGGGTGGAGCCCCACCCGCAGGGCAACGAGAACCCGACCTCGGCCCCCTCGGGCACGTTCCAGTGCGCCGACGGGCCGATCAACATCGCCGCCAACAAGGACGAGCAGTGGGAGGCGCTGGCCCGCCATCTCGGCCGCGAGGACCTGTTCGCCGCGCCCGACTACGCGACGCGGGAGGAGCGCAAGCGCAACCGCTTCCGGCTGAAGGCGGAACTGGAGACGGTGCTGACGACCCGCCCGGCCCGCGACTGGGCGCGCGAGCTCAACGCGATCGGCGTACCCGCGGGGGCGGTGATGAGCGTGCCCGAGATCCTCGCCCATCCGCAGGTCACGGGCCGCGACTTCCTCGCCACCTTCCGCGATGCGCCAGGTCTCGACCGCCCGATCGACCTTGTCCGCATCGGCGCGATGTTCGACGGAGTGCGCCCCTCGGTGAAGGATCCGCCACCGGCCCTCGGCGCGGATACCCGGGACATTCTGGCCGAACTGGGCTACAGCGCGGCGGAGATCGAGGCGATGGGCGCGGAGGGCATCGCGTGAGCGGGCCGAACGACGTTTCCGACTGGTGGCGCACGGCGATAATAGACATGGAGCCGGGCCGCATCCACCTTCGCGGCCGCCCTGTGCAGGACCTGATCGGGACGACGGGCTTCGCCGAGATGATCTGGCTGATGGTCATGGGCGCGCCGATCGAGGGCCACCGCGCGCGGCTCTTCGAGGCCGCGCTCGTCGCCGCCGTCGATCACGGGCCGCAGGCGCCCTCCATCGCCGCCGCGCGGATGGCGGCGACCTGCGGGATCGGGCTGCAATCGGCGATGGCCACGGGGCTCAACATGCTGGGCGACGTGCATGGCGGCGCGGGCGAGCAGGCGGTGGCGATGTATCGCTTCGTCGAGACGAAGGCGCCCGAGGGGCTCGGACCCGCGCTCGACGCCTGGCGGGCGGAGCACGGCCGCCTCCTCCCGGGCTTCGGCCACCGCTTCCACAAACCTGTCGATCCCCGCGCGCCGCGCCTCCTGTCGCTCGTGGACGCGGCGGCAAAGGCGGACGCCGTTTCCGGTGCCTACGCGGAGATCGGGCGCGCCATCGAGGCCCGTCTCGCCGCCGAGAGGGGCAAGCCCGTGCCCATGAACATCGACGGCGCCACGGCGGTGATCTACGCCGAGCTGGGCTGCCCGCCGCCGCTCGCCCGGGGCTTCTTCGGCCTGTCGCGCTCGGTCGGCATCCTCGCCCACGCCTGGGAGCAGACCGAGCAGGGCGGGCGCAACAAGGGCCCCACCCCGCCCGCCTACCGGTGGACCTATGACGGAGACTGAGCGGCTGCTGGCCGAAGCCCTCCCGACCCTCCTGATCGGAGCGGCCGGCGCCGCGCTCTTCTGGGCCGTGGGCTTTCCCGCCGCCGTGCTCACGGGCCCCGCCGCGGCGGTCTCGGCCGCCACGCTCATGGGGTTTCGCAGCCATATCCCCCTGCGCCTGCGCGACGCGGTCTTCCTCGTCATCGGCGTGTCCATCGGCAGCACCGTGACGCCGGACGTGATCGCCACCGCGCTGGCCTGGCCGGTCTCGCTCGCCGTGCTCACCGGAACCCTGCTCCTGGTGCTGGCGATCGTGCGCGCCATGCTGATGCACGGTTTCGGCTACGACCGCATGACCGCGATGCTCGCGGCCGCGCCGGGACATCTCAGCTACGTCCTGGGCCTTTCGACCGACCTGAAGGCCGACGTGGCGCGCGTGGCGCTGGTGCAGTCGATCCGCGTCCTTCTCCTGACGCTCCTCGTGCCGATCCTGATCTCGCTCTGGGGGGCGGAGGGAACGGGCTACCTGCCCGATCACGGCGTCATGTCGGCGCCTTTCGCCGCAGCGGTCTTCGCCGGCGCGCTGGCGCTGGGGCTCCTGCTCCGGCGGATGAAGGTCCCCGCCCCGCTTTTGCTGGGCGCGATGGCGATATCCGCCGTCGGACACGGGGCCGATCTCACCCCCGGCGCCCTGCCCGCCTGGCTGACGGCCGGCGCCTTCGTGGTGATGGGCTGCCTGATCGGAACCCGGTTCCGCGGCCTGGGGCGCGCCGGTCTGCTCGGCGCCCTCGCCGCCGGTGTCGCGGCGACGCTCGTCGCCTGCGCCGTGGCGGCGGGGGGGGCCGTGCTCGCCGCGAGGATCGTGGATCTTCCGCCTGCCGCGCTCCTGCTCGCCTTCGCGCCCGGCGGCGTGGAGGTCATGGCCGCGCTGGCCGTCGAGACCGGGCTCGAACCCGCCCTGGTCGCTGCGCACCACGTCTTCCGCCTCATCGTGCTGAGCATCCTCATCCCCGTCCTGCTGCCGCCCGCGCGCGCGCCCTGACAACCGCCCGGAGACCGCGGCCAAGCGGCGCGCGATCCCGTCACGCCGAGCGCGGAGGGCGCTGCTGCGACGCGGGATTGCGAAGCCGCGCGACATCTTCGCAGCTCACGCGGCGCGGCGCGGCATGCCGGCGCAACGACGACGCATCGCCCCCGGCCTCGTCCCGATCGGCCGCCGCGGCGCCGTCCTCCTCGAAGGCGAGCACCGTCTTGCCGTCGGTCGTGACGATATCGGTGACGCGCGCGGTGGAAAGCGCGCCCCGTTCGAAGAACGCGCGCGCGAGAGGGTTGATGAAATGCGTCTCGATGCGGTTCCCGATCCCGCGGCCGCCGTCGAAGTGGTCGTGGATGCAGAGCATCTTGAGATCCCGGTAGGCGCCATCGTCGATCGTGAGCTCGATCCCGAGCTGGTATCGCACCGTCTCGATCACCCGCCCCAGGAGCGCGCCGAAGATCTGCGTGGCGCTGTCCGGGGAGAGGAAATCGAAGACCACGATGTTCTGCCCGATCCGGCTGACCAGCTCTGGCCGGCGCAGCTTCATCCGGAAATGATCCTGGACGGCCCGCGTGATCTTCACGTCGAGCTGTTCGTAGCTGTCCGAGGGCAGGACGTTCATGCCCATGTTCGTGGCGCTGGAGCCCGACCCCTGCATGACGCCGATGTTCGAGGTGAAGATGATCAGCGCCTGCGAGAAATGGGCCGTGGCGCCCCGCGAATCCGTGAGCCGGCCCTCGTCGAGCACCTGGAGGAACATGTCCAGGATGCGGGGATGGGCCTTCTCGATCTCGTCGAACAGGAAAACGCTGAAGGGCCGCCGGTTCGCCGCGTTGACGAGCTCGCCGCCCCGCTCGTGGCCCGGATGGCCCGGCGGGGCCCCGATGAGGCGAGCGATGGAGTTCTCGTCCATGAACTCGGACATGTCGAAGCGGTGGCAGGCGGCGTCGTCGCCGAAGAGAAGCTCGGTCACCGCCTTTGCCATCTCCGTCTTCCCCACCCCGGTCGGCCCGGCGAAGAAGAGCACGCCGCGCGGCTTCCTGTGGCGCGGGCCGGACTGCGACCCGGAAAGCCCCATGATGGACCGCGCGAGGATGTCGAGCGTCTTCTCGATGGCGTGGGGCTGGCCCTTGATCCGGGATTCGAGGGCCTCCCGGGCGCCGCGGACCCGGGCACGCAGCACGGAGGAGGCCCACGGGTTGCGCCGCGAGCCCGTGCGGTGGATCCGGATCGCCTCGGAGATGCGCCGGATGGGCAGCCCCTCCTCCTGCGCGATCCGGGCGATGGCGCACATCGCCGCCAGCGTCTCGCCCTCCGTCTCCAGCGCGAACTGCTGCACATGGCGGTCCAGCTCGGCCAGGTCGCCCGGATCGGCGAGATCCGCCTCCTCGATCAGGCGGCAGGCGAACAGGAAGCGGTCCTCGAGGTCCGGAAACTCGACCTGAACCTCGCGCAGATGGTCGTTGCCGACCACGAACCAGTCCGGCAGGTCGGCCGGGTGATCCACGATCCAGATGGTCGGATTGCGCGGCGCGACCCGCCCCCCGCGCGCGAGAGCGGACCGGGACGCCTTGTCGATGCGGATGAAGAAGCCTTCCAGCTCTTCCGGCGTGCGCCCGCGCAGATGCGTCGCGTAATCGAAGACCGTGGCGACGGACAGGTCCCTGTCGCCGCTGAGGCGCTCGTGAATCTCCGCGAGCTCGGAAAGCGACGACACCTCCTCGCCCAGGGCGATCCCCGCCTCCTGCATGGAGGCTTCGCGCACGGGGCAGGCCTCGCCGATCAGCCGGAAGCCGCTCGCCGGGTCGTGGACGAGGATGTTCTCGACCTGCCGCCTGCCGAGCAGCGCGCGGAGCGCGCCGAAGATGTCGGGAAACGCGATGCCCCGGCCCCGGGGCACCGGGTAGACGTCCCGGACATTGCCGGAGAGCACCAGGTGATCGGCATACACAAGGGCCGAGGAGAGCTCGTCGAACCATGCGGGCGGGTCGTGAGAGGGCACCTCGCCCAGGCCCCGGAGCGCGGCATTGCCATGCGCGCCCGCCTTCGCCGGATCGACGGCGCCGTCTTCGCTGGTGGCCATTGGTCCCGAACTCGCTTCACTGGCACGTCTCGAAGCGACCCTAGCGCCGTCGCAGGAGCGGCAGTTTGTCCGAACTTGGCTGACTTCATGGCAGAGCGCGCATCCAGGCGCGCGCCACCCGCCGGGCGGGCGAGCTTCTTCGGAAGATCGACAGGCCGAAACAAGGTGGAAGGCCGCAAAACGGTATGGGGGACCACACAATTCGGGCGCACCGCCGCCGGCCTGCTTACCAAGTGCTTACCAGCTGCTCTGGCCGATCCGCCGAAACCTGCTAAGTGCTTGGTGCCCAAGGCGAGACTCGAACTCGCACGGCCGAAGCCGGGGGATTTTGAATCCCCTGCGTCTACCATTCCGCCACTTGGGCCCGCCATTTGGTGTATCCCCGCGCGGCGCATGCGTCCAGCCCGGACGGGCGCGCTCTTCGCTTGACCGGCCCTGCCCCGCGTGGTCTGAGCCGCGCGGAACGAGAGGGAGACCCGAACCGCCATGCTCCGCGGGCTCTACGACTGGACGCTGAGGCTCGCCGAGCATCCGCGCGCGCTCTGGGCGCTCGCCGTCGTGTCCTTCGCCGAAAGCTCGGTCTTCCCGATCCCGCCCGACGTGCTGATGATCCCGATGATCCTCGCGCGGCCCGAGCGCGCCTGGCTGATCGCCGGGGTGGCGCTCGTCTCCTCGGTGCTCGGCGGGCTCGCGGGCTACGCCATCGGCGCCTTCGCCTACGAGTCGCTCGGCCGGCCGATCCTCGAGGCGCTCGGCAAGGAGGAGGCCATGGCCGCCTTCAACGAGACGTTCAACGGCGTCGGGTTCTGGGCCGTGCTGGTCGCCGGCGTGACGCCCTTTCCCTACAAGGTCATCACCATCATGTCGGGCTGGACGGCGCTGCCGCTCGCAACCTTCCTCGCGACCTCGGTGCTGGCGCGGGGCCTGCGCTTTTTCGTGCTGGCCGCGCTCCTGCGCCTCTACGGCCCGCCGATCCGGGACTTCATCGAGCGCCGGCTCGGGCTTGTCTTCACCCTCTTCGTCGTGCTCCTGATCGGGGGATTCCTGTTCTTGAGGCTGATGTGACCCGCAATACCCTCGTCCTTCTCGCCGCCGGCGGCTCCGCCGCGCTTCTGCTCGCGGCCTTCGCCTTCCAGCACCTGGGCGGGCTCGCGCCCTGCGCGCTCTGCCTGTGGCAGCGCTGGCCCCACGCCGCGGCGGTGGCGCTCGGCGCGGCGGCGCTCGCCGTCCCGGGCGCGCTGCCGCCGCTGCTCGGCGCGGCCGCCGCGCTCGCCACGGGCGGCATCGGGGTCTACCACACGGGCGTCGAGCGCGGCTGGTGGGACGGCCCGGCCGCCTGCGCGGGCGGGGGCGATCTTTCGGGCGTCTCCGTGGAGGAGCTGACCGCGCAGATCATGTCGGCGCCCCTCGTGCGCTGCGACGAGGTGGCCTGGCAGGTGCTCGGCCTTTCCATGGCGAGCTGGAACGCGCTCGCGGCCTTCGGTCTCGCGGCGCTCTGGCTGCTGGCGGCGCGCAAGGCGCTGGCCGACGCTTGACGGGATCTCGCGCCGGGTCCTAGCGTTGTGCCGCCAGAACAGGCGGACATCCCGATGCGCAACCTCGACCCGGTTCACTACACCTGCCCGGACATCCACGCCCGCGACGTGACGCGGATCTTCGCGGCCAGCTGGCAACTGCTCGGCCCGGCCTCGCGGCTCGCGGAGCGGGGCGACTACGTCGCGGCGGAGATCGCGGGGCAGAAGGTCTTCGTGATCCGGACGAGGGAGGGGCTCCGCGCCTTCCGGAACGTCTGCCGCCACCGCGGGGCGCGGCTCTTGCCCGAGGGGACCGGGCGGTGCGCGACCATCCGCTGCCCCTATCACCAGTGGGTCTGGGGCGAGGACGGCGCGCTTCTGAACGTGCCGTGGTGGGGCGAGGACCCGGACTTCGACATGTCGGCGTGGTCTCTCGACGAGATCGCCTGGCAGGTCTGGCGCGGGCTGCTCTTCGTGGCCATCGCGCCGGAGACGACGCTGGAGGCGCAGCTCGGCGACACGGTGGCGGAGCTTGCCGAGGAGCCGATCGAGCGGCTCTACTGGGTGCAGGAGGAGCGGCTCGTCTTCGACGCCAACTGGAAGATCTACACCGACAATTTCGTCGAGGGATACCATATCCCGGGCATCCATCCGGCCTTCCACGGCGCCATCGACTTCGAGCGCTTCGAGACCGTCGCCCGGGACGGGCTTGTCCGGATGACCGCGCCGCCGCGCGACGGCCTCTTCTACCGCGGCAAATGGCTCTGGATGTGGCCGAACTGGACGCTCTCGCTGTTCGACGGCGGCATGAACACCTCGCGCATCAACCCGATCGGCCCGCGGCGCACCGAACTCGTCTACAATTTCTACTTCGCGGACACCTCCCCCGAGACGGCCGCGGCCCGGGAGAGGACGATCGCCGCCAATCTCGACGTCGTGCGCGAGGATTTCGAGATCTGCGTCGAGACGCAGAAGAACTACGAGAGCGGCGGCTACCGCGCCGGCCCGCTATCGCCCCGCCACGAGCAGGGCGTGGCGTATTTCCAGCAGCGCCTGCGCGAGGCGGCGGAGGCGTGACGCGCGCGGCCGCCCGACGCTAGACCGCCGATTTCTTCGTGCTGAGCATCAGGCTCGTCTCGCTCGTCGCCACGCTGTCGAGCCGGCGGATACGCGCGAGCACCTGGTCGAAGCTTTCCAGCGTGTCCGTGCCGATCTCGGCGATGAGATCCCAGCGCCCGTTGGTGGAATGGACCGCGCGCACCTCCGGCATCGCCGCGAGATGGCGCAGGATGCGGTCCGCGCCGCGCCCCTCGATCCCGATCATCATCAGCCCGCGCACCGGGTCGCGGGCCACATCGGCCTTCAGCACCACGCTGAAGCCGAGGATCTCGCCCCGCGCCTGAAGCCGCTCGATGCGCGCGCGCACGGTCGTGCGCGAGACGCCGAGCGCCAGCGCGAGGTCCGAAAGCGCCGCCCGCGCGTCATGCCGCAGCAGCGCGAGCAGGCGCCGGTCCGTTTCGTCCATTTGGGCCATTTCTGCCTCCGAATCGTGAAATTTACGCCCGTAACGTGCGAAATTGCCCCTTATATCCTGCGCGATCCGGAAACATCTTGCCAGTATCGAATCCAGGTCACGGTGAGAGACCCGCCAGCATGAGCAAGATCCTCCTGATCGGCGCGCCGGTGGAGAGCGGAACGCGCCGCCGCGGCTGCCTGATGGGCCCCGATGCCCTCGCCACCGCCGGGCTCGCCGATGCGCTCGCCGCGCTCGGCCACGCGGTGGAGCCGCGCGGCGCCCTTCGCCCCGATCCGGCGACGGCGCCCCCTGCCCCGGCCCACCTCCACGCCCTGGCCGAGACGATCGGCTGGACGCGGGCCCTCGCCCGCGCGGCGGAGGGCGCGATGGCCGAGGGGCTGCCGATCTTCCTTGGCGGCGACCACAGCCTTTCGCTCGGCACAGTGTCGGGCGTGGCGGCCCACGCCGCGTCGGCCGGGCGGCCGCAATTCCTGCTCTGGCTCGACGCGCACGCGGATTTCCACACGCCCGAGACCACCGAAAGCGGCCATCTGCACGGCACGCCGCTGGCCTACGTCACCGGCCGTGCGGGCTTCGCGGGTTTTCCCGCGGTCGCCGCCCCCGTGCCCGAGGAGAACGTCTGCCTGATCGGGCTGCGCTCCGTTGACGGCGCGGAACGCAGGCTGCTGGAGACCAGCCGCTGCCGGCGCCACGACATGCGCGAGATCGACGAGCGCGGGATCGCCCGGCCGCTGGCCGATTTCCTCGACCGCGTGGCCGACGCCGACGGCGCGCTGCACGTCTCGCTCGACGTGGATTTCCTCGACCCCGACGTGGCGCCCGCGGTCGGCACCACGGTGCCCGGCGGCGTCACCGTGCGCGAGGCGCATCTGGTGATGGAGATGCTCGCCGACAGCGGGCGCGTCACCTCGATGGACCTCGTGGAGCTCAACCCCTTCCTGGACGAGCGCGGCCGCACCGCGCAGCTCATGGTCGATCTCGCGGCATCGGCCATGGGCCGCCGGGTGTTCGACCGGCCGACGCGCGCCTTCGCATGATGGAGACCCCGATGAAGATGGACACCGACCTGCGCCCCGCCCCGCCGCCTTCCGACACCGCGCTCGTGCCCTTCGTGTCGGTGGCGAACATGATGCGCCTCGTGCACCATGTCGGGCTCGAGGAGATGCTGACAGGCCTCGCCGCCTACATCGAGGAGGATTTCCGCCGCTGGGAGCTCTTCGACAAGACGCCGCGCGTCGCCGCGCATTCGGCGGAAGGCGTGATCGAGCTGATGCCCACCTCGGACGGCGCGGTCTACGGCTTCAAGTACGTGAACGGCCATCCGAGGAACACGCGGGACGGCCTGCAGACCGTCACCGCCTTCGGGCTTCTGGCCAACGTGGCCACGGGCTACCCGGTGCTGCTCTCGGAGATGACGCTGCTCACCGCGCTGCGCACCGCGGCCACCTCGGCGCTCGCCGCGCGCCACCTCGCGCCCCGCGGCGCGCGCACGATGGCGATGATCGGCAACGGCGCGCAGGCGGAGTTCCAGAGCCTCGCCATGAAGGCGCTCGTCGGCATCGACACGGTGCGCCTGTGGGACATCGACCCGGACGCCACCGCGAAGGCCGAGCGCAATCTCGAGGGGATGGGCCTGCGCGTGATCCGCTGCGACAGCGCCGAGCAGAGCATCGAGGGCGCCGAGATCGTCACCACCTGCACCGCCGACAAGCAGTACGCCACGATCCTGACCGACAACATGATCGGCTCGGGCGTGCATATCAACGCCATCGGCGGCGACTGCCCGGGAAAGACGGAGCTCGCCCCGGCGATCCTGCACCGCGCGGACATCTTCGTCGAATACCCCGAGCAGACCCGCATCGAGGGCGAGCTTCAGCAGATGGCCGCGGATCATCCCGTCACCGAGCTCTGGGAGGTCGTCGCCGGGCGGGCCGAGGGCCGGCGCGACGCGGCGCAGATCACCCTCTTCGACAGCGTGGGCTTCGCCATCGAGGATTTCTCGGCGCTGCGCTTCGTCCGCGACCGCGTGGCCGGCACGCCCTACCGCGAGATGCTGGACCTCCTGGCCGACCCGGACGACCCGCGCGACCTCTTCGGAATGCTGATGCGGGCGGGCTGAGGCGTCCCTTGCGCGGCTCCGGCGCGCAGACTAAGTGTTGGCCGGAACCAGCACGGGAGCGCACAGAAATGGCGATGCAGGCGCAGGAGATCGAGGACCTGATCCGCGCCGCCTTTCCCGAGGCGACGATCACGATCCGCGACCTCGCGGGCGACGGCAACCACTACGCCGCGGAGGTGATCGACGAGAGCTTCCGGGGCATGAACCGGGTTCAGCAGCAGCGCGCCGTCTATGCCGCGCTCAAGGGCAAGATGGACGGCTCCTCGGGCGAGTTGCACGCGCTCGCGCTCACGACGAAGGCGCCGGACTGACGGCATGTTCCTGAAGGCCCTTCCCTGGATCATCGTGGGCACGTTCGGGACGATCTTCGGCTACGCCGCCTTCCACGAGATCCGGCGGCGCAGGATACACGGACCGCCGGACAACGCGCGCGACGCGTTCGAGTTCGACGAGGACGCGCCAAGCTACGAGGAACCGCCCGATCCGGAAGAGGCGCCGGCGGACGAGACGACGGAGAGCGAGGGAGCGGGCACGCCGCCCGACGAAGAGACGGCCGAGAAAACGCCGGACCCTGACGAAGAGGACAAGCGATGACCGACACGAAAACCCGCATCGACGAGACGGTGAACGCCAACGACGTGGTGCTTTACATGAAGGGCACGAA
>CAZPCU010000032.1:5787-11608 GCA_964585075.1 uncultured Rhodobacterales bacterium | reverse complement strand
CACGTAAAGGCAGCGCAGCGCCGAACAGCGCTGGCCCGCGGACTGGAAGGCGCTTTCCACGATGTCGGCCACGGCCTGTTCCGGTAGCGCGGTCGAGTCCACGATCATCGCGTTGAGCCCGCCCGTCTCGGCGACGAGGGGCGCGCCCGGCGAGAGGCTCTCGGCCATGGCGCGGCGGATCAGCCGCGCCGTGTCCGTGCCGCCGGTGAAGGCCACGCCGTCGGTGCGCGGGTCGGAGGTGAGCGCCGCGCCCACGTCCCCCGCGCCCGGCAGCAGCTGGAGCGCCGCGCGCGGCACCCCGGCCTCGTGGAGAAGCCTGACCGCCCGGTGGGCGATGAGCGGCGACTGCTCGGCCGGCTTGGCAAGCACCGCGTTGCCGGCGGCCAGCGCGGCGGACATCTGCCCCGTGAAGATGGCGAGCGGGAAGTTCCAGGGCGAGATGCAGACGAAGCGGCCCACGGGGTCGGCCGCGGGCGCGTTCGCCGCGTAGTAGCGCAGGAAATCCACCGCTTCGCGCAACTCCGCCACGCTGTCCTTCACCGACTTGCCGGCCTCCCGCGCGCAGAGCGCGAAGAGCTCTCCGAAATGCGCCTCGTAGAGGTCCGCCGCCCGTTCCAGAACGGCCCGGCGCTCGGCGGCCGGCGCGTCCCAGACCCGGGCGGCGTCGAGGGCGGTATCCACGTCCGCCTCGCTCGCCCAGGCGACGCGGCCCACGCGATCCGCGGGCCGCGCGGGGTTGCGCGTCTCTTCCGCCGCCCGGGGGGCGGCCTCGCCCGCGAGAAGCGGCGTGATCTCCCAGAGATGGGCCGCGAAGGGCGCGCGCGCCGTCTCGATCGCCTCCAGCGTCGGGTGGTGGGCGAGGTCGAAGCCTTTCGAGTTCCGCCGCTCCGGCAGGAAGAGTTCCGCGCCCGTGGGGATGCGCCGCCCGCCCTCGGCCAGCGCCTCGAACGGATCGCGCGCGACGTCTTCCGGGGCCACGCACTCGTCCACGATCCGGTTCACGAAGCTCGAATTCGCGCCGTTCTCCAACAGGCGGCGGACGAGATAGGCGAGAAGGTCGCGGTGCGCGCCCACCGGCGCGTAGATGCGGCAGCGCGCGCCGGATTTCGCCTTGACGATCTCGTGGAGCGTCTCGCCCATGCCGTGGAGGCGCTGGAACTCGAAGGCGTCGCGGTCGTTGCCCATGTCGAGGATCGCCTCGACCGTGTGGGCGTTGTGGGTGGCGAATTGCGGGTAGATCCGGTCGGTCATGCCCAGAAGCTTCCGCGCGTTGGCGAGGTAGGAGATGTCGGTGGCCGCCTTGGAGGTGAAGACGGGAAACCCGTCCACGCCCGCGACCTGCGCCGCCTTGATCTCGGTGTCCCAGTAGGCGCCCTTCACCAGCCGCACCATCAGGCGGCGGTCCAGCCGTTCGGCGAGGTCGTGAAGCCAGTCGAGCACGAGGCCCGCGCGCTGGCCGTAGGCCTGCACCACCACGCCGAAGCCGTCCCAGCCCGCGAGCGAGGGGTCGGCCAGAACCGTCTCGATCACGTCGAGCGAGAGCGAGAGGCGATCCGCCTCCTCGGCGTCGATGTTGAGCCCGATGCCCGCGGCCTTCGCCTGCTGCGCGAGGTCGAGAAGGCGCGGGGCGAGTTCCTCCATCACGCGCTCCTGCTGCGCCACCTCGTAGCGCGGCGACAGCGCCGAGAGCTTCACAGAGATTCCGGGATTGTCGCGGATGTCGCCTTTCGCGGCCGCGCCGATCGCCGCGATGGCCTCGGCATAGGCGCGGTGGTAGCGCCGCGCGTCGGCGTCGGTGCGCGCGGCCTCGCCCAGCATGTCGTAGGAGTAGGTGTAGCCCTTCGCCTCCTCCAAGGCCGCGCGGCGCATGGCGCTCTCGATCGTCTCGCCGAGAACGAACTGCCGGCCCATCTCGCGCATGGCGCGGCCCACGGCGGTGCGGATCACCGGCTCGCCCAGGCGGCGCACCGCGCCGCGCAGCGCCGCCACGGGCCCGGGCTCGGCGTCCTCCTTCAGCACGCGGCCCGTCAGCATCAGCGCCCAGGTGGAAGCGTTGACGAGCGTGGAGGTCGAATGGCCCATGTGCCGGCCCCAGTCCGACGGCGCGATCTTGTCCTCGATCAGCGCGTCGATGGTCTCGGCATCGGGCACGCGCAGCAACGCCTCGGCCAGGCACATGAGGGCGATACCCTCCTCCGTCGAGAGCCCGTATTCCGCGAGGAACACCTCCATGAGCCCCGGCCGGGTGGAGGCCCGGATCTCTCGCACGAGCCCCGCCGCGCGGTCCGCGATTCGGGCGCGGTCGTCCGCGGTGAGCCGCGCCTCCTCGGCGAGGCGGGCGAGCGTCTCGGCTTCGTCGGCGTAGGTCGCGGCGTCGATGGCGGCGCGCAGGTCTGCGGCGTCACGGGGCATGGCGGTCATCCTTCTCGAGCATGTGCAGCATATCAGCGTGGCGGCGGGCGGATTTCCTGATAATATCGCCGGGACGAGCCAGACGGACCGATTTAGAGCCTTCCATGAAAACACCCGATCATTCCGGACTCGACCGCTTCGATCGCGCGATTCTCGACGAGCTCGCGCGGGACGGGCGCGTCAGCATCACCGAACTCGCCCGCCGCATCGGGCTGTCGAAATCGCCGACCCAGGCCCGGCTCCGGCGGCTCGAGGACAGCGGCGTGATCCGGGGCTACCGCGCCATCCTCGATCCGATCCGGCTCGGGCTCGACCATGTGGCCTTCGTGGAGGTGCGGCTCGACGACACGCGCGAGGCGGCGCTCGCGGCCTTCAACGCCGCCGTGGCCGCGACGCCCGAGATCGAGCAGGCGCATCTGATCGCGGGGAATTTCGACTACCTGCTGAAGGTCCGCACCCCCGACATGCGCGCCTACCGCGCGGTCCTGGCCGAGCGCATCTCCACGCTCCCGCATGTGTCGAGCACCTCCACCTATGTCGCGATGCAGGCCGTGAAGGAGGGCTATGTCGCGGATGTGACTTGATCCGGAACGCCCGTCCGCGCGACCCTTGGACCATGCGTGTCCCGATCCTGCCCTTCCTCCTCCTCTCCGCCGCGCCCGCGCTCGCCGAGTGCCCGCCGCCCCCCGACCATGCCGCCGAGCTCGCCGCGCTCTACGAGGAGATGAAGGCGGCGCCCGACCCGGCGGCGGCGCAGCCGCTAAACGACCGGGCCTGGGAGCTTTACACCGACGCCCCCGACGAGGCCGCGCAGGCGGTGCTCGACCGGGGCATGGGCATGCGGGCCTCCTGGAACCTCATGGGCGCGCTGGCCGAATTCGACCGGCTGATCGCGTATTGCCCGGACTATGCCGAAGGCTGGAACCAGCGCGCCTTCGTCCATTATCTGAACCAGAACTTCGCTGCGGCCCTTGCCGACCTCGACGCCGCGCTCGCGCGGTCGCCGACTCACCTCGGCGCGCTTTCGGGCAAGGCGCTGACCCTCACCGCCCTCGGCCGGGAGGGCGAGGCGCAGGCGGTGCTGCGCGAGGCGCTGGCGATCAATCCCTGGCTGCCGGAGCGGTCGCTCCTCAAGGGCGAGGAGCTCTGATCCCGCCTTCCGTTCGCCCCGGACCCCCGGTAGTGTCGCAACCGGGCCCACGTGGCGGAATGGTAGACACAGGAGAGTTGAAATCCCGGAGTCTCGTCCGGGAATCTCATTGTTTTCAGCGCCTTAGGGCGATAGAGAGGTTTCCGGGCCCGAAATGCGCCCCGGACGCGCCGTGCGGGCGTGGTGGAACGGTAGACACAAGCGACTTAAAATCGCTAGGGCATTGCCCGTGCGGGTTCGACTCCCGCCGCCCGCACCATCATGTGCTCAGTCTGGCCTGCCCCCTGAAAAGTGATCCTCCCTGAAGCAGGTTTTCGAGCCGGATGGAGGATCAAGGAATGCCCCGGAAGAAGCACGAGCCCAAGGAGATCGCGGCGAAGCTCCGGCCGGTCGAACGCAGCTTCCGCAACGCCCATCTTGCGGCAGAGCCGGCCGACGCCCGTGCCGGCCTCCCGGGCCTGCGCCTGCCGCAGCGCCAACGCGATCTGCGCGTCGGCGAACCGTTTCTTCGGTATCGGATCACGCCTCTCGCTTCCGGAGTGTGCGCGGAATTTCACGACCGGAAGGGACCGGTTTCAGGGGCAATACCAGGATGCCGATGCGCTCCAGAGCCAGCCCCGCTTCCGAGGCGTTGGCCGGGATCTGCCGGAGCCGTGAGCGCAACCGGTCCTTTCAGCCCGCATGGGAAGAACGGGCGCGGTCTTTTCCCCCATGACGGGACCGGCATGACGGCCTGCGATCGCGGCCGCCTCGCGTTCGACCAAGACCCGGCACCGTTGGGCGGCGTCGAGCCGGGCGCCGTCGCCTGAGAGGCGAGGCCGGCGGTATGACGGCAGCGATGCATCCGCCGCAGCCGCCGGCGGACGGAGGCCCTCACCGTGAACGGATGCGGCGCTCACTCGGTGCGCCCCCTGAGGCTGGCGATCAGGTCGTCATCCACGTGGAGCACCTGATCCGCGGCGTCGAGCACCTTGGCGGGCGGGACCACGGGCTCGATCTCGATACCCGCGCCGAGGGTTCGGACGACGTGACGGATGGCGGCGACCCGGGCGTAACGCTTGTCATTGGCGGGCACGAGATGCCACGGCGCGCCGTCCGTCGAGGTTCTGGCGAGCATCTCGTCGATCGCGGCCGCGTAGAGATCCCATTTTTCCCGATTGCGAAAGTCCTCGTAAGTCAGCTTCCAGCGCTTGAACGGATTGCGCAGACGTGCCTCGAACCGCGCGCGTTGCTCCTCTGGAGAGATGTGAAAGAACAGCTTCACGAGTCGGGTTCCGTCGTCGAGAAGCGATTGCTCGAATTCACGGATTTCCCTGTAGGCCTGCCGCCAGCGTCGCTCGGGCGTCAGTTCCTCGACCCGTTCCACGAGCACGCGGCCATACCACGACCGATCGAAGACGGAGATCGCGCCCTTGGGCGGAAGCCGCTCCATGAAGCGCAAAAGGTAATGGCGGTCGAGATAGTAGTCGCGCGGCGCCCCGATCGGCCAGACCTTGAAGCTTCTCGGATCGAGCGCGGCCGAGATGCGCCGGATCGTGCCGCCCTTGCCCGCCGCGTCCCATCCCTCGACGACGATGACGGCCTTGTCGCAGCTGAAGAGATATGCCTGCTGGATGCGGGCGAGGGCGAACTGGAGCCGCCTGAGTTCCGCCCGGTAGGTCTTCTTGCCGAGGCGCTGCGAGAGATCCACGTCGGCGAGGCGGTGCGGCACCTTCACCGGGTCTTCCGTGTCCTCTCCCATCAGCCCCTCCCCGTCCTCTTCATGCGCACGGGCGCGCCCGCGAGCCGAATTCGGGCAGACTGTGCGATTGCGCCGCGGGAATCCAGA
Source organism: uncultured Rhodobacterales bacterium (assembly GCA_964585075.1). Taxonomy (GTDB): domain Bacteria; phylum Pseudomonadota; class Alphaproteobacteria; order Rhodobacterales; family Rhodobacteraceae; genus Rhodosalinus. The sequence goes on along the minus strand of CAZPCU010000032.1, from coordinate 6,218 downwards.
GGCACGGCATCCAGGGCACGCCCGTCCCTCCGGCCATCGGGGCGCGCGACGTGGGCTTCCCGCGCCGTCACGCGCCGCAGTCGTGGAAGCCGCGGTAGCCGACCTCGGGGCCGCGATCCAGGGCGAAGATCAGTTCGGCGTCGCCTCGCCAGGTCCCGTCCTCCACGGCGCTGAGCTCCATCGTCACGCCGGGCGCGCCGTAGAGACGGCCTTCGCCGCCGTCCTGCCGTTCGAGCGCGATGATGACGCCGTTGAGCTTCATCATCGCGGCCTGCTCTCCCGTCCAGAGCACCGGGTCCTCCGACCGCACGCGGCGGAAGCCGCAGTCCAGGCCCTCGGCGCCGGCACCCTCCGGCAGATCCTCCAGCGCGAGCGGCGCCGGGTCTAGCGCGGCGATGCGCGTCATGTTCAACGCGTCCTCGAGCGTGCCG
>CAZPCU010000032.1:3358-5777 GCA_964585075.1 uncultured Rhodobacterales bacterium | reverse complement strand
GCCGAGACGCGGCTGCGGATCCTCGTAGACCGCGCCCACCTCTCCGGACCTTTCCATGTCGGCGATGAGGTAGCGCATCTCGGAGATTTCCCGGTTCTGCGCGAGAACGATCTCGTGGGCGAGCTTCCGGGCGCGCGCGTCCGTCAGCTCCGAGCGCCCGGAGGTCATGATCGCGATCGAGTGATGCGGGATCATCGCGCGAAGGAAGGACCGATCCTGCACCGTCTCCTGGCTGCGCACGAGCCAGAGCGAAACCGCGAAAAGCAGGATGGACCCCGAGAAGATCGCGAGGTTCGCGATGCTGTTGGTGTACATCGAGAGCATGAAGGACAGCATGATCACCGCCATGGTCGCGCCCATGAGCACCGCCATGTAGGCCCGCGTCTCGGAAAAGAAGACATGCTCGAGCGCGTAGGTGTTGAGATACATCAGCACGAACATCGTGACGGTCGATGTCAGGATCATCGCGCCGAAACGCCAGTAGGACATGAGAGCCTCCCCAATGCCTGGATTGCTTTCGGCGGCAAGCGGCGGCTCCGGGAATGGGACGTCGGCTGCCACGGCCGCATCGCCCAGCGAAACACCCTCGAAGACGGGAACGCCATCCGCAGGGAGAGGCTCGCACGCCGGCGCCCTCGTTGCAACGCGCATGGGTCAGGCGGCCTTGGCGGGTTCCTCGCCCGCACGCCGGCGCTCTGCTTGCCCCGGTCCCGGTGGCGCGCGGTCAGGAGGGGCCGGCCGGCACGCCCCGAACGCGGTAGACCCAGCGGGCGAGATCCGTCAGCACCGCGTCCGACACCGCCTCGAACCCCGCGACGAGGGTCGGGGTCTCGGTATCGGGCGCCACGACCGACTGGCTGAAGCTCCGCGAGGCCAGGACGGCGGCGTCCTCCTCGCGCACCAGGCGGGCCACCAGCGTCATCCCCACCACCGCGCCCTCGGCGCCGGGCCGGAGCTCGGCCCCGAAGTCCACAAGGTCCGTCACGAGCGCGACGTCGCCGGAAATGCCCAGGGGCTCGCGTCCGACGAAGCGGAACGCGTTCGCGCGGAGGAAGGTCTCGACCATGGCCGTCTGGACCATCACGGGCGCCGGTTCGCTCCACCGCGCGTCGGGCAGATACTCGATCTGGGTCGGCCTGGGGCGGACCAGGATGCGGTCCGTGTCGATGGCGCCGCTTGCCGAGGGCTCCGTGACGATGAAGTCGATCCCCTGCGTCGTGCGGGCGTTCGGCGCGGTATCCGGGGCGCGAAGTTCGAAAGCGTCGAGGGGGTCGGCGGCACGGTTGATCGCGCCGATGGCCGAACAGCCGCCGAGGGCCGCGAGGGCGAGAATGGACAGGAGCAGGCGCGGCATGGGTCTCCTCATCGTCTGAAAACGGGCCGTTCGCCGCCCAGGAAAAAGCGTGGCGGGTCACGCTCGATCTGGCGGACAAGTTGCTGGAGGTTCGCGACGAGATTGCGCGTCTCCGACGCGAGCCGGGTGTACTGGGGCAAGCCGTCGGCGGCGAAGCTGCGGAGCGGCGGGCCGAGGTTGCGGGCCGTGCTTTCCACCTCGGCGAAGGCCGCGTTGGCGCGCTCCGCCGTCTCGCGCAAGTCGCTCGTGATGGCCGGGACGTCCTCGCTGACCGAGGCGATCGCCTCGTCGAGCCGCGCGAGCGTCTCGCGCAGCGCGGTCACCATCGCGCCCACATCGTCGTTCAGCACGCGGTTGGCGGTGGTGAACGTCTCTTCGGCCGCCACGAGCGCCGAATCCCCGGTTTCGAGCGCGGTGTTGAGCCTGGAAAGCGTTTCGTTGGCGTTCTCGAAGGTGTTCGTGACGGTTTTCAGGCTCTCGCCCGCCTCCGCGACGATCTCGTCGGTGCGCTCCGCCGCCGCCGAGAGATCGGCGCCCACGGAGTCGATCACCCGCGACGCCGTGTCCGTGGCGGCGCGGATGTCGTCCAGAATCTCCGGCAGGTCGGTCTCCGCGATGCCGATCGCGGAGTTGACGAGCTCCGTGGCGTCCGAGACGAAGACCCGCGCCTCGCTCACCAGCGCGGTCCCGTCGCCGGCGACCAGGCTGTCGAACTCGGTGGCGGCGGAGTCGACGGCCGCCATGGCGGAGGATGCCTCGTCCAGGACGCGGTTCGCCGAGGCGATGGTTTGCTCCGCCTCCTCCAGGCGCGCCGTGGCGACGGCCCCGGTCTGGCGGAATTCGTCGAGAACGGCGGTCGCGTCCTCGCCCACGCGCTCGATCTCGACCCGCAGCGTGGCGAGGGTCTGCTCCAGGTTCTCGACGACGGCCGGCAACTCGTCGCCGATGAAGGCGTTCGCGGAGTCGAGCGTCCGCCGCCCGCTTTCCAGCGCCGCATCGCCGACTTCGAGCGTGGTCTCGGCGCGCTCCGCGAGCCCGGTGACCTGTTGGAGCGTGGTGTCCGCG
>CAZPCU010000032.1:0-3348 GCA_964585075.1 uncultured Rhodobacterales bacterium | reverse complement strand
CCGCGGTTTCCAGCGTGGTCGTCGCGGCGCTCGAGATGTCGTCCAGCCGGCTCGTGAAAACACGGATGTCCTCGGACGCGACGGCGATGGTGTTCGTGACGGACGAGAAATCGTCGAGCGCCTGCTCGAGGCCGGCCGACGACGCCTCGACGTTCGACAGGATCGCGCTCACGCGGTCCTGGTTTGCCGGGCCGAGGATCTCCGACACGTTCCGCGAGACCTCTAGGATCTCCTCGAGGATCGCAGGTGCGTCCTCCGTCAGCGACTGAAGAACGGACCGGCCCGCCGGAATCCGAGGGATCGGCTCTTCGGACGCGTGCTTGAGACGCGGGTCGCGCGGGTCGCCGGGCGAAATCCCGACGAAGGACACGCCCGTGACGCCAAGCGTCTCGATCGTCGCGACGCTCGAGGTCCGGACCGGCGTGTCGGCGTTGACCTCAAGGCGCACGATGACCCGTCCGCTTTCGTCCGGGTCCAGCCTGACATCCACGACCGAGCCCACGGGCAGCCCTGCGAAGCGGACTTCCGAGGCGTTGGACAGGCCCGAAACGGAGGTGAACACGACGTCGTAATAGTCGAACTGCCGGTCCAGCTCGACGCGCGCGAACCAGAGGAAGAACCCGAGGATCCCCAGGAAGCCGGCGATGGTGAAGGCGCCGATCAGAATGTAGTTCGCACGGGTTTCCATCGAACTCGATTACCTTCTTCCACCGTGCGCTTCAATCGCGTCGCGTGCGGCGCGGGCCCGCGGACCGCGAAAATACTCCTGCACCCAGGGATGCTCGAAGTCGAGCATGTCGTCGAGCGTGCCGGTGACGAGCACCTGCTTTTCGGCCAGCACCGCGATGCGGTCGCATGTGGCGTAGAGCGTGTCCAGATCGTGCGTCACGAGAAACACGGTGAGGCCCAGAGTGCGCGAGAGGTTCTTGATGAGATCGTCGAAGGCGGCGGCACCGATCGGGTCGAGCCCGGCGGTCGGCTCGTCGAGGAAGACGATCTCGGGATCGAGCGCGAGCGCGCGGGCGAGGCCGGCCCGTTTCCGCATGCCGCCGGACAGCTCGGAGGGATACTTGTCCCCGGCGAGCCAGGGCAGGCCCGAGAGGGAAATCTTCAGCCGGGCGAGCGCCTCGCGCGTCTCGGGGGCGAGCCCCTCGATCCCCCCGAGCGGAACCTCCACGTTCTCGCGGACCGTCAGCGACGAGAACAGCGCGCCGTCCTGGAACATCACGCCGATTCGTTCCGAAAGCCTGTCGAGCTCCTCTTCGGTCGCGTTCTGCACGTCGATGCCGAGCATGCGCACCGTTCCGGCCGTCGGCGTGTGAAGCCCGGCGATGGAGCGCAGAAGCACCGACTTGCCCGTGCCCGATCCGCCGACGACGCCGAGGATCTCGCCCCGGAAGACGTCGAGGTCGAGGTCGTCGTGGACGACATGGCTGCCGAACTGGTTCCGGAGCCCGCGGACTTCGATCACGGTTTCCGCCATCAGATGCCCACCTGTTCGAAGAAGATGGAGAACAGCGCGTCGGCCAGGATGACGGCGAAGATGGCGGCGACGACCGCGGCCGAGGTCTGGCGGCCCAGGGACTCCGCCGTGTTGCCGACGCTGAGGCCGGCCTGGCAGCCGATCACGCCGATCAGGATGGCGAAAACCGGCGCCTTCGAGAGACCCACGAGGAAGTGGGAGGCATCCGTGCTTTCCACGAGGCGGGTGGTGAACATCGCCGGCGAGATCCCGAGCTCGATCCAGGACATGAGCGCCCCGCCGAAAAGCCCCGCCGCGTTCGCGATGAGGCCGAGGATCGGCAGCATCAGGACGAGCGCGAGGACGCGCGGCACGATCAGGGCATGGCCGGGGTCGATGCCGAGCGTGCGCATCGCGTCGATCTCCTCGCGCATCTTCATCGAGCCGATGGCGGCCGTGTAGGCGGAGGCGGTGCGGCCGGCGACGATGATGGACGTCAGCAGGATGCCGAGTTCTCGCAGGATGGAGATCGCGATCAGTTCCACCACGAAGATCTCGGCGCCGAACTGGCGGAGCTGGGCCGCGCCCTGGAAGGCGAGGACGACGCCGATCAGGAACGCCATGAGCGCGACGATGGGAACGGCCTGGACGCCCACCTCCTGGCAATGATGCACAAGCGCCGTCAGGCGGAACTCGCGCGGACGCACGATGCTCTGGGCGAGGCGCACGATGAAAAGCCCGAGCGTCCCCGCCAGCGCCGTGAGCGATTTGCCGATGCCGACGACGGTCTCGCCGAGATCGGCGAGCCAGGCGGTAAGCCCGCGTGGCGGCGGGGGCTCCCTTTCCGGTTTCGGCAGCGCGCTTTCCACGGTTTCGAGAATCGTCGCCACATCGCCCGTCGCGCCGGCGACCTCGGCGCGTTCGCCGGCGGCCCGGACGCGGCTCCGGGCGTTCACGATGGCCCAGGCGATGCTCGTGTCGATCCGCTCGGCGTCCGAGAGGTCGAACACCACCGGCCCCCGGCCGCCGAGCGCCTCGAGACGGGGGGTGATCTCCGGCAGGTCCCGGAGCGCGAGGTGCCCTGTGAAGGCGGCGCGGGTCTCGCCGGAGACCGTCTCGAGGGTGAGGGCGCCTGGGGGCGCGGGCGAAGAAGAGCTGTCCATCGCGGACGTTCTGGCACGAAGCCGGGCGGGAGGGAAAGCCGCATGGCGCCCGACTTTCGCTTCGGGGCCTTCGCGGCACGGTTCTGCGGTGTCGCGTGCGGCCCGTTCAGCGGCCGGAGAGGAACTCGTCCTCCGTCATGACGCGCGCCTTGCTGTCCCGGTCGAGATCGATTTCCACGATGCGCCGCGTGTCGCGCCCGCCCGAGAGCCGCCGGAAGTGGAAACGTCTCTGGACGAGGTTGCCGGGCGTCATGATCCAGCGCACCATTCCCGAGGCCAGCCCGCGGTAGGGCGACATCAGATCGACGATCCAGAGGTTCGGGCCCGACCGCCAGTCCTCGGCCGAGAGCCCCCCGCCGGTGACGAGCCTTTCTTCCGCCTGCGGGCCGAGAAGGCCCCAGGTGAACAGGCCGCGGGGAATGCCGTCGAAGCGGAACACGTGATACTGCCCGAGCAGGATCGGAGGCTCGATCGCCTCGCGGAGAGTGGCGACGGACATGCGCCGGTGATGGTCGCCGCGCATCGCCAGGAACAGGAAGTCGCCGTAGATGCGAAGCCGGTCCTCGGTGGGAAACTCCGGCCCGGAGGGCGCGTTTTCGGCGGCGGTGTCAGCCATCGGGCCGCCCGCGCTTCGCCGTCAGCGCGCCGCCGGCGTCGTGTCTCGACATCAGCGCCGCGTCCCGCACCCGGGCCGACGGCCGCGCCACGGGCCCGTAGGCCCCC
>CAZPCU010000031.1:0-11645 GCA_964585075.1 uncultured Rhodobacterales bacterium | reverse complement strand
GGCCTGCCGATGAGCGCCCCGCGTCTGTCCCGCGCGCTGGTGCTGGAGGCCCCGGGCGACGCGCCCGACGGCGCGGGCGGTTTCACGGAGGGCTGGACGCCGCTCGGCACGCTCTGGGCGGAGGTGACGCCGCGCGCCGGGCGCGAGGCCGCCGGGCCCGCGGACCCGGTGGCGCGGGCGGGGTTCCGCATCAGGGTGCGCGCGGCGCCGCCGGGCGATCCGGCGCGCCCGCGCCCCGGCCAGCGCTTCGCGGAAGGCGGGCGGCGCTTCCGCATCCTGGCCGTGGCCGAGGCCGGCCCGCGCGGTCTCTATCTCGATTGCCTCGCCGAGGAGGAGCTTTCGCCATGAGCTACGCGCTCGCCCTCGATCTCCAGAAGGCGCTCCATGCCCTCCTCGTGGCCGACCCAGCCCTCGCCGCGCTGGTGGGCGGGCATGTCTACGACGCGATGCCCCCCGGCAAGCTGCCCGCGCTCTTCGTGGTGCTGGGCGACGAGACGGCGCGCGACCGATCCGACGCCACCGCCCGCGGCGCCGAGCACGACGTGACCGTCTCGGTGATCTCCGGCGGGCGGGGCTTCGCGGAGGCGAAGGCCGCCGCCGCGGCGGTCTCGGACGCGCTGCTCGCGCCGGGTCTGGCGCTCGCCCGCGGGCATCTCGTCTCGCTTCATTTCCGCCGCGCCTCGGCCCGCCGCGGCCAGCGCGGCCGCTACCGCCGCATCGACCTCGTCTTCCGCGCGCGCGTGGACGGGGCCTGACCGAAGGAGGACCGCGCATGACCGCGCAGAACGGCAAGGATCTTCTGATCAAGGTGGACCTGACCGGCGACGGCCAGTTCCACACCATCGCGGGGCTGCGCGCCACGCGGGTGAGCTTCAACGCCGAGCAGGTGGACGTCACCAGCCTCGAGAGCCAGGGCGGCTGGCGCGAGCTGCTGGCCGGGGCGGGCGTCAAGTCGGCCGCGATCACGGGCTCGGGGGTGTTCCGCGACGCGGCGACCGACGAGCGTGCACGGCAGATCTTCTTCGACGGGGAGACCCCGGATTTCCAGGTGGTGATCCCCGGCTTCGGCACGGTGGAGGGGCCCTTCCAGGTGGCCGCGCTCGACTACGCGGGCACCCATAACGGCGAGGCCACCTACGAGCTTTCCCTGGCCTCGGCGGGCCCTCTCGGCTTCACGGCGCTCTGACATGGCGAATCCCTGGGCAGGCGAGGTGGAACTCGTGATCGACGGCGAGGCGCGCGTCATGCGGCTCACGCTCGGCGCGCTGGCCGAGCTGGAGGCCGCGCTCGAGACGGGCTCGCTCCTCGATCTGGTGCGCCGCTTCGAGGAGGGCGCCTTCTCGGCGCGCGACGTGCTCGCGCTTCTCGCGGCGGGCCTCAGGGGCGGCGGCGAGACGATCACGGCGGCGGAGCTGGCGCGGGCCGAGATCGCCGGCGGTCCGCGCGCCGCGGCGCGGGCGGCGGCGGAACTGCTGGCGCGCGCCTTCATGGAACCGGGGGACCGCCCGTGACGGCGCGGATGGACTGGCCCGGGCTTCTGCGTGCGGGCGTGCGCGGGCTGGGGCTTTCGCCCGCGCAGGTCTGGGCGCTCACCCCCGCCGAGCTACGGCTGCTTCTCGGGCCGGAGACCGGGCGCGAGCCGATGCCGCGGGCGCGGCTCGAGGAGTTGCTCGCGGCCTTCCCCGACAGGACGGGAGAGACGGATGGCTGATCACGACGAGGCCGAGCGCCTGGAGGAACAGATCGAGGCGCTGGAGGCGAGCTTCGGAGCCGCGGCGAGCCTGGCCGCGGGGTTCGACGCCGAGCTGCGCCGCATGCACGAGACCTTCAGCGCCACGGGCAAGGGCGCGGCGCGGCTCGAGGCGTCGCTGAGCCGCGGGCTCCGCCGCGCCATCGACGGGATCGTGTTCGACGGGTTCCGCGCCTCGGAGGCGCTCGAGGCCGTGGGCCGGTCGCTGATAGCCACCGCCTACGACGCCGCCGTGAAGCCGGTGACCGACCATTTCGGCGGGCTGATCGCGGACGCCGTGGGCGGGCTCTTCGGCGGGCTCGCCGGGTTCGCCCGCGGGGGCGGCTTCACGGAAGGGCGCGTGATGCCCTTCGCCGAGGGCGGGATCGTGACCCGGCCCACCATGTTCCCGATGCGGGGGGGCGCGGGGCTCATGGGCGAGGCGGGGCCCGAGGCGATCATGCCGCTGGCGCGGGGCGCGGACGGGCGGCTCGGCGTGCGGGCGGAGGCCGCGTCGGCCCGGCCCGTCACCGTCGTCGTCAACGTGAGCACGCCCGACGTCGCGGGGTTCCGCCGCTCCGAGGGCCAGATCGCCGCCGAGATGGGGCGCGCGCTCGCCCGCGGCCAGAGATATCGCTGAGGAGGCGGCATGGGCTTTCACGAGATCCGCTTTCCCCCCGCGCTGAGCTTCGGCTCGGTCGGCGGGCCGGAGCGGCGCACCGACGTGGTGACGCTCGCCAACGGCTTCGAGGAGCGCAACACGCCCTGGGCGCAGTCGCGGCGGCGCTACGACGCGGGCGTGGGGCTGCGCTCGCTCGACGACATCGAGACGCTGGTGGCCTTCTTCGAGGCCCGGCGCGGGCGGCTCCACGGGTTCCGCTGGAAGGACTGGGCGGACTTCAAGTCCTCCGCGCCGAGCCGGCCCGTGGCGCGGGACGACCAGCGCATCGGCACCGGAGACGGCGCGACGCGGGTCTGGCAGCTCGTCAAGACCTACCGCTCGGGCGAGGGCGCCTATGCCCGGCCCATCGTGAAGCCGGTCGCGGGCACCGTCCGCCTTGCCGTTCAGGGCGACGCGCTGCGCGAGGGCGTGGACTTCGAGGTGGACGTGACCACGGGGCGCGTGACGCTCGACCGCGCGCCCGGCGCGGGCATGGAGATCACCGCGGGCTTCGAGTTCGACGTGCCCGTGCGCTTCGACACCGACGCGATCCAGACCAGCGTGGCGAGCTTCCGCGCGGGCGACCTGCCGCGCGTTCCGGTGGTGGAGGTCCGCGTATGAGCGGGTTGGATCCGGCGCTCGCCGCGCATCTCGAAAGCGGGCTGACCACGCTCGCGCGGGCCTGGGCGCTCACCCGCGCCGACGGGGTGGAGATGGGCTTCACCGATCACGACCGCCCGTTGTCCTTCGAGGGCATCACCTTCCGGCCCGACACCGGGCTGAGCGCCATGGCGCTGCAGCAGGGCACCGGGCTCGCCGTGGACAACACCGAGGCGCTGGGCGCGCTGTCCGACGCGGCGATCACCGAGGCCGACATCGAGGCCGGCCGCTACGACGGCGCGGAGCTTCGCGTCTGGCTGGTGAACTGGGCCGAGCCCGAGGCCCGGCACCTCGCCTTCCGCGGCCATGTCGGCGAGATCCGGCGGATCGACGGCGCCTTCCGCGCCGAGGTGCGCGGGCTCTCCGACGCGCTGAACCGGCCTCTCGGCCGCGTGTTCCAGCGCCCCTGCACGGCGGTTCTGGGCGATTCCGCCTGCCGCTTCGACCTGGATACGCCCGGCTATTTCCACGAAGGGCCCGTCGAGGCGGTGGAGGGCGCGCGCGTCTTCCGCCTGCCCGCGCTCGCGGGCTTCGCGCCGGGCTGGTTCGCGCGCGGGCGCCTCCGGATGGTGGACGGCCCGGCGGCCGGGCTTGCCGGGGCGATCAAGCGCGACCTCTCGGAGGACGGCGCGCGGGTGATCGAGCTCTGGGAGCCCTTGCGCGCGGCGGTGGCGCCGGGTGCGCGGCTCCGCCTCGAGGCGGGTTGCGACAAGCGGATGGAGACCTGCCGGCTCAAGTTCGACAACCTCCTGAACTTCCGGGGTTTCCCCGACATTCCCGAGGAGGACTGGGTGCTCGTCCATGCCGGTCAGTCGGGCAGCCTCGGCGGCGGGAGCCGGCGCTGAGATGGGGGCCGATGCGGATCGCGTGGTCGCCGCGGCGCGGGGCTGGATCGGCACGCCCTACCGCCACCAGGCGAGCGTGAAGGGCGCGGGCGCGGACTGCCTCGGGCTTCTCCGCGGCGTCTGGCGCGAAGTGGTCGGCGCGGAGCCGGAGGCGGTGCCGCCCTACACGCCCGACTGGTCCGAGCCGGAGGGCGAGGAGCGGCTCTGGCGCGCGGCGGCCCGCCACCTCCTGGAAAAGCCGCTGGCGGAGGAGGCCCCGGGCGACGTGCTGCTGTTCCGGCTTCGTCGCGGCGCGGTGGCCAAGCATCTCGGCATCCAGGGCCGCACCGGGCCGGTGGCCAGCGTGATCCACGCCTATTCGGGCCACGGCGTGGTGGAAAGCCCGCTGGGCCGGCCCTGGGGGCGGCGCGTCGTGGCCCGCTTCGCCTTTCCCGAAAGGAGCGGCTGATGGCGACGATTCTTCTTTCCGCCGCGGGGGCGGCGCTCGGCAGTTCGCTGGGCGGCACGGTGCTCGGCCTCTCGATGACGGCGGCGGGGCGCTTTCTCGGCGCGACCCTCGGCCGGGCGATCGACGCGCGGCTCATGGGGCAGGGCTCCGGGACGGTGGAGACCGGGCGGCTCGAGCGGCTGCGCGTCACCGGCGCGGGTGAGGGGGTGCCGATCCCGCAGGTCTACGGGCGGATGCGCTTGGGCGGGCACGTCATCTGGGCGAGCCGTTTCACCGAGGTCGTCACCGAGACGGGCGGCGGCGGAAAGGGCGGATCGCGCCAGCCGAAGACCCGCCGCTACAGTTATCGTGTGAGCCTTGCCGTCGCGCTCTGCGAGGGAGAGATCGCGGGCGTGGGGCGCGTCTGGGCGGACGGGGCCGAGATCGCGCCGGGAGAGCTCGCCATGCGGGTGCATCACGGCAGCGAGGACCAGCTGCCCGACCCGGCCATCGAGGCGATCGAGGGGGCGGGGATGGTGCCCGCCTATCGCGGCACGGCCTACGTGGTGCTCGAGGATCTCGACCTCTCGCCCTGGGGCAATCGCATCCCGCAGCTGAGCTTCGAGGTCATCCGCCACGAGCAGCCCGCCCGCCCGGGCGCCGAGACCGAGCCGGCCGGGCTTCTGCGCGCCGTGGCGCTCACGCCCGGCACCGGGGAATACGCGCTCGCCACGACGCCCGTGCGGCTCGAGCGCATGCCGGGGCGGCATGTCCTCGCCAACGTCAACTCGCCCTCGGGCGAGGCCGATCTCCTCACCTCGCTCGACGGGCTGGAGCGCGAGCTTCCCGCCTGCGAGGCGGTCTCGCTGGTGGTGAGCTGGTTCGGCGATGACCTGCGCTGCGGCGCGTGCCGCCTCCGCCCGAAGCTGGAGCAGGACGAGGCCGACGGGAAGGAGATGCCCTGGTCGGTCGCGGGCCTTACCCGCTGGACGGCGGGGACGGTGCCCGAGGCGGATGGCCGGCCCGTCTATGGCGGCACGCCCGCCGACGCCGCCGTGGTGGAGGCGATCCGGGAGCTCTCGGCGCGCGGGCGCAAGGTGACCTTCTATCCCTTCATCCTGATGGAGCAGATGGCGGGGAACACGCTCCCGGATCCCTGGACGGGGGAGACGGGGCAGCCGGCCCTGCCCTGGCGGGGGCGCATCACGCTCTCGGCCGCGCCGGGGCGGGAGGGCTCGCCCGACGGGACGGCGGCGGCGGCCGACGAGGTCGCCGCCTTCTTCGGCGCGGCGCGGGCGGCCGATTTCACCGTGGGCGACGGCACCGTCACCTACACCGGCCCCGCGGAGGACTGGGGCCTCAACCGGTTCATCCTGCATTATGCCGCGCTCTGCGCCGCCGCGGGCGGGGTGGAGGCGTTCTGCATCGGCTCCGAGCTGCGCGGGCTCACCCAGATCCGCGACGGGGCGGGCTTCCCCGCCGTCGCGCGGCTTCGTGCGCTCGCCGCCGAGGCGCGGGCGCTTCTGGGCGCGGAGGTGAAGATCGGCTACGCCGCCGACTGGTCGGAATACTGGGGCTACCAGCCGCCCGAGGCGCCGGGCGACCGCTACTTCCACCTCGATCCGCTCTGGGCCGACGACGAGATCGATTTCATAGGCATCGACAACTACATGCCGCTCTCGGACTGGCGGGACGGCACCGACCACGCCGACGCCCGCGTGGCGGAAGGCATTCACGATCTCGCCTATCTCCGCGCGAACGTGGCGGGGGGCGAGCTTCACGACTGGTATTACCATTCCGAGGAAGCGCGGCAGGCCCAGATCCGCACGCCGATCACCGACGGCGCCCATGGCGAGCCCTGGATCTGGCGGCCGAAGGACATCCGAAGCTGGTGGGAGAACCCGCATCACGAGCGCATCGGGGGCGTGCGGCAGTCCGCGCCCACCGCCTGGGTGCCGGGGTCCAAGCCGATCTGGTTCACGGAGTTCGGCTGCCCCGCCGTGGACAAGGGCACGAACCAGCCCAACCGCTTCTTCGATCCGAAATCCTCCGAGTCGGGGCTGCCCCGCTTCTCGGACGGCCGGCGCGACGAGGCGATCCAGGCGCAGTATTTCCGCGCCGTCCTCGCCCACTGGTCGGACCCCGCAGAGAATCCCGTCTCGGAGGTCTATGGCGGCCCGATGGTGGACGTGGCTCGCTGCTTCGCCTGGAGCTGGGACGCGCGGCCCTGGCCCTGGTTCCCGGCCGCGGAAGAGGTCTGGGCGGACGGCGCGAACTACGCGCGCGGGCACTGGCTGAACGGGCGCGCCTCGGGGCGTGCGCTGGCCTCGGTCATCGGCGAGATCTGCGACCGGGCGGGGCTTTCCGACTACGACGTGTCCGCCGCCGAGGGCCATGTGCGCGGCTATCTGGTGCCCGACGCCGGTACGGCGCGCGCGGCGCTCCAGCCGCTTCTCCTGCGCTTCGGCCTCGACGCGGTGGAGCGGGACGGGACGCTTCGCTTCCAGCCGCGCGACCGCGCCCGCCCCGTGGCGCTGGACCCCGGGCGCCTCGCGGTGATCGAGGACCTCGAGGGCCGGCTCGAGGAGACCCGCGCGGCGGAGGCCGAGCAGGCGGGGCGTGTGCGGCTGCGCTTCGTGGCCCATGGCAGCGACTTCGAGGCCGCCGCCGAGGAGGCGGTGCTGCCCGACGAGGCGACCCATGCCGTGAGCGAAAGCGAGATGCCGCTCGCGCTCACCCGCGCCGAGGCGCGGCTCACCGTGGAGCGCTGGCTCACCGAGGCGCGGGTGGCGCGCGACAGCCGCCGCTTCGCGCTGCCGCCCTCGCGCTTCGCGCTCGGTCCGGGCGACGTGGTGCGCCTCGGCGACGGCGAGGACGGCGCGCTCTGGCGCATCGACCGGACGGAGCAGGGCGCGGCGCTTCTGGTGGAGGCGGTGCGTGTGGAGCCGAGCGTCTATGTCCCGGCCGCGCTCGAGGGAGAGGACCCCGCGCGCCTCGCGCCCTTCGTCGCCCCGGTGCCGGTGGAGCCGCTCTTCCTCGACCTGCCGCTCATGACCGGGGAGGAGGTGCCCCACGCGCCGCATCTCGCGCTTCACGCCGATCCCTGGCCCGGGACGGTCGCGGTCTGGGAGGCGCCGCTCGACGCGGGCTACGCGCTGAACTCGGTTTTCGCCGCCCGTGCCGCCCTGGGGGTGACGGAAAGCGAGCTCCCGGCGGCACCGCCGGGACGGCTGGACCGGGGGCCGGAGCTCGCCGTGCATCTCTTCGGCGGTGCGCTCGCCGAGGTCTCGCAGGAGGCGCTGCTCGCGGGGGCGAACCTCATGGCCATCGGGGACGGCAGCCCCTCGCGCTGGGAGCTCTTCCAGTTCCGCAAGGCGCGGATGATCGGGCCCGGCCGCTGGCTCCTCTCCGAGCGGCTCCGGGGCCAGGCGGGCAGCGACGGGATCATGCCGCCCGCCTGGCCCGCGGGCGCGCGGGTGGTGCTGATGAACGGCGCGCCTGGCCAGATCGCGCTGCCCGCCACGGCGCGGAACGTGGCGCGGCACTTCCGGATCGGCCCCGCGCGGCGGAGCTACGACGATCCGAGCTACACCCATCTCGTCGCCGCCTTCGTGGGCGAGGGGCTGCGCCCCTACCGGCCCTGCCACCTGCGCGCCCGCGCCGAGGGCGGAGACTGGCGGGTTTCCTGGGTGCGGCGCACCCGCATCGACGGCGACGGCTGGGAGGCGCCAGAGGTGCCGCTGGGCGAGGAGCGGGAAAGCTATCTCGTCCGCGTCGTGACCGCGGCGGGCCTGCGCCGGGAGACGACGGTGGACGCCCCCGGATGGACCTACTCCGCCGCGGCGCAGGCCGCCGACGGCGTCGCGCCGCCCTTCGAGGTCCGCGTGGCGCAGCTCTCCGCGCGCTACGGGCCGGGGCCCTTCGCGGCGCTCGTGGTGGGGGGCTGATGCGGGCGGTGCTCGCGGGCGATATCTGGGCGGCGGCGCGGGCGTTGCGCAGCCTGCCCGCCGCGCGCCGCGCGTCGGCCTGCCGGCGGCTCCTCGAGGAAGCGGACGCGGCGCACCGCTACCACCGCCGCTTCGGCCGGGCGCATCCGCGCTGGGGCACGGGCTCGCTCATGGCGCGGGCGGGGCAGGCGGGGCCGCTCCCGCCCGCGCCGCCGCTTTCGGATCCCGACTGGTGCGACTGCCTCGCGGTGGTGCTTTTCGAGCTCGCGCGCTTCCGGCGCGCCCGTCAGCCCGAGGCGCAGTCCACGCAGCGGGTGGCCGCCGGGTCGAGGTTGAGCCGGCCGGCCGGGATCGCCTCGCCGCAGTCCTCGCAATAGCCATACGCGCCCGCCTCGATCCGGGCGAGCGCAGCGGCGAGCCGCCGCCGCTCGGCGTCGCGGCGGGCCTGCTGCGCCTTGGCCATGGCCTGGGACTGCAGCGCATCCTGCCGCGAGAGCCGCCCGACGGACTGCTGGTCGAGCGCCACCACGGACTGGCCTTCCGCGCCGAGCGCATCCTCCGCGTCGAGCTCGGCGAGCCGCGCCTCGATGCGGGCGCGTAACGCCGGAGTGTCGATGTCTGGCATGGGCTCCGCCTCCTTTCCGGGCTTTCCGAATGGCGAAAGGAGACCATGTTGTGTATGAGGGACGCGATCAAGTGCCGAGGGAGGCCGCCATGGCGGAGACGCGCGCGAAGCTGAAGGAGCTCGACCCGGTCTGGGCCCGGATCACCTCGGAGGCCGAGGCCGCCGTCGCCGACGAACCGCTGCTCGGCGGCGTGATCCATTCCAGCGTGCTCCACCACACCACGCTGCCCCGTGCGCTCGCCTACCGGATCTCGCTGAAGCTCGCCTCGGGCGAGATGTCCGAGCAGATCCTGCGCGAGATCTGCGACGAGGCCCACACCGCCGATCCCGCGCTCGCCCAGGCCGCGCGCGCCGACATCGCGGCGGTCTACGACCGCGACCCGGCCTGCCACCGGTTCCTCCAGCCCCTCCTGTTCTTCAAGGGGTTCCAGGCGCTCCAGTGCTACCGCGTCGCGCACTGGCTCTGGAGCGAGGGCCGCCGGGATCTCGCCTATTTCTTCCAGATGCGGGTCTCCGAGGTCTTCGGCGTGGACATTCACCCCGCCGCGCGCCTCGGCCAGGGCATCATGATCGACCACGCGCATTCCATCGTCATCGGCGAGACGGCGTTGGTGGGCGACAATGTCTCGATGCTCCACTCGGTGACGCTCGGCGGCACCGGCAAGGAGGACCAGGACCGCCATCCGAAGATCGGCTCCGGCGTGCTGATCGGCGCCGGCGCGAAGGTGCTCGGCAACATCCGCGTGGGCGATTGCTGCCGGATCGCCGCGGGCTCGGTGGTGCTGGAAGACATCCCGCCCAAGAAGACCGTGGCGGGCGTGCCCGCGCGCATAGTGGGGGAGGCGGGCTGTGCCCAGCCTTCGGTCACCATGGATCAGATCCTCAGCGGCGAGATCTGACAGCGCCATTCTTCCCGGCGCAGTTATCCCGGGGGAGCCGCGCGCCACGGCGCGCGGCCGGATCTCAGGCCATCATCGCGAGCGGTGACTCCAGGTGGCGGACGATGGCGGCGAGAAGCTCCGCGCCGAGCGCGCCGTCGATCACCCGGTGATCCACCGAGAGCGTGGCCGACATCACCGTGGCCGTGGCGAGCGCGCCGTCGGCGTCCACCACCGGCTTGCGGATGCCCGCGCCGACGGCGAGGATCGCGCCGTGGGGCGGGTTGATCACCGCGTCGAAATTCTCGATCCCGTACATCCCGAGATTGGAGATGGCGAAGCTGCCGCCCAGGTATTCCTGCGGCGCGAGCTTCCGGTCGCGGGCGCGGGCGGCGAGATCCTTCATCTCGACCGAGAGCGCGGAGAGCGATTTCGTCTCCGCGTCGCGGATCACCGGCGTGAAGAGCCCCCCCTCGACCGCGACGGCCACGGCCACGTCCGAGGGCCTGAGCCGCAGGATGCGGTCGCCCGCCCAGACCGCGTTCGCCGCCGGCACCTCCTGGAGCGCCAGCGCAGAGGCCCGGATGATGAAATCGTTGACCGAGAGCTTGATCCCGCGCGCCTCGAGATCGGCGTTGAGCCGCTTGCGCAGATCGAGCAGCGCGTCGATCCGGATCTCGCGGCGCAGGTAGAAATGCGGGATCGTCTGCTTGGCCTCGGTGAGGCGCTGGGCGACCGTGCGTCGCATCCCGTCGAGGGCGATCTCTTCCGTTTCGCGGTCGGCGTAGATCTTGAGAACCTGCTCGGCGTCGGGGCCTGTGGGCATGGCGGCGGCGGCTGCCGGTTTCGGCGCGGCCTCGCGCGGCGCCTCGGGGGCGGTCGCGGCGGACGGCTCTGCGGCCTCCACGTCGGCGCGGACGATCCGGCCATGCGGGCCCGAGCCCTCGATCCGGGTGAGGTCGAGGCCCTTCGCCGCGGCGATGCGGCGGGCGAGCGGGGAGGCGAAGACGCGCCGCCCCTCCGCGTCGGCGGGCGCGGCCGGGGCAGGGGCGTCGGGCAGCCTGTCCGTCCCGCCGGAGGATGGGGCCGGGGCGGCCTGCGGCGCCGGCGCCGCCTCCTCGGCGGGCGCCGCGCTGCCGCCCGAGGCGGGGGCGGAGTCGGGCAGGTCGTCGGCGCTCTCGCCCTCGTCGAGGAGCACCGCGATGGGCGTGTTGACCTTGACCCCCTCGGTCCCCTCGGCCACGAGGATCCTGCCGACGGTGCCTTCGTCCACCGCCTCGAACTCCATCGTCGCCTTGTCGGTCTCGATCTCGGCCAGGAGATCGCCGGCGGCGACGGTATCGCCCTCCTTCACGAGCCACCTGGCGAGCGTGCCTTCCTCCATGGTGGGCGAGAGGGCGGGCATCAGGATTTCCGTTGGCATGCGCAGCGCTCCCTCAGCGGTAGGTGACCTGGCGCACCGCCTCGAGCACCTCGTCGGTGGTGACGAGGGCGTGGCGCTCGAGGTTGGCGGCGTAGGGCATCGGCACGTCCTTTCCGGCGACGGCGAGCACCGGCGCGTCGAGCCAGTCGAACGCCTCGCGCATCAGCACGGCCGAGACGTGGCTGCCGATGGAGGCGACGGGCCAGCCCTCTTCCACGGTCACGCAGCGGTTCGTCTTCTTCACGCTTTCGATCACGGTCGCGGTGTCCATGGGGCGCAGCGTGCGCAGGTCCACCACCTCGGCGGAGACGCCGTCCGCGGCGAGCTTCCCGGCCGCCTCCATGGCGTAGGTCATGCCGATGCCGAAGCTCACGATGGTCACGTCGGTGCCCTCGCGCCAGATCTTCGCCTTGCCGAAGGGGATCGTGAAATCGTCGAGCACCGGGACCT
>CAZPCU010000030.1:0-11799 GCA_964585075.1 uncultured Rhodobacterales bacterium | reverse complement strand
TTCGGCTCCTCGGCGCTGTCGCTCATCCTCATCATCGCCGTGCTAGATTCCACCCGCGTCTTCCGGCTGACGCGCTCCGTCGCCGTGGGCGTGGCGGTCATGGACTACGTGGAGGCGGCGACGCTGAGGGGCGAGGGGCTCGGCTGGGTCATGCGCCGCGAGATCCTGCCCAACATCATGCCGCCGCTGGTGGCCGAGTTCGGCCTGCGCTTCTGCTTCGTGTTCCTGACCATCGCGGCGCTCTCCTTCCTCGGCGTCGGCATCCAGCCGCCCACCGCCGACTGGGGCACCATGGTGCGCGAGACGGCAAACCTGATCCAGTTCGCCCGCTTCGACCTCAAGGCGGGGCTCACGCCGCTCCTGCCGGCGGCGGCGATCGCGCTGCTGACGGTGGCGGTCAACTTCGTGGTGGACTGGTTCCTGCACAAGACGAGCGGGCTGCGCGATGAGCACTGAGACGACCGACCTGACACCCGAACCCGCCCCCGCACCGGACGCCTCCGGCCGCGAGGTCCTGCTGGAGGTTCGCGGCCTGAAGATCGATGGCTTCGCGGACGAGAAGTGGAACCCGATCATCAAGGGCGTGGACCTGACGCTGCACAAGGGCGAGGTGCTGGGCCTCATCGGCGAATCCGGCGCCGGCAAGTCCACGCTCGGTCTCGCGGCGATGGGCTTCACGCGGGCCGGCTGCCGGATCGCCGGGGGCTCGGTGGTGTTCGACGGCATCGATCTCGTGGCGGCGCCCGAGCGCAAGAAGCGCCATCTCTGGGGGACGCGGATGACCTATGTCGCGCAATCCGCGGCGGCGTCCTTCAACCCCGCCCACAGGCTCATCGAGCAGACCGTCGCGGCGGCCGTGCGGGAAGGGCTGAAATCCGAGGCCGAGGCCGTCGCCGACGCGAAGGAGCTCTACGCCGCGCTCTCGCTGCCCGATCCCGACCGCATCGGAGAGCGCTATCCCCACCAGGTGTCTGGCGGGCAGCTCCAGCGGGTGATGACGGCCATGGCCATGTCGCCGCGCCCCGATCTCATCGTCTTCGACGAGCCGACCACCGCGCTCGACGTGACGACGCAGGTGGAGGTGCTCATGTCGATGCGGAAGATCGTGGACGAGTTCGACACCGCGGCCATCTACATCACTCACGACCTCGCCGTGGTCGCGCAGATGGCCGACCGCATCAAGGTGCTGCGCTACGGCGAGGAGGTGGAGGAGGCGCCCACCCGCGAGATGCTCGAGCACCCGAAGGAGCCCTACACCCGGAGCCTCTGGTCGGTGCGGAGCCTGCGCAAGCCCGCCGAGGCGTCGGAGGACGTGGTCCTTTCCATCCAGGGCGTGGACGCGGCCTACGGCAACAAGGTCAAGGTGCTCCACGACGTCAGCATCGACCTGCCGCGCGGGCGCACCGTGGCGATCGTGGGCGAGTCCGGCTCGGGCAAGTCCACCACCGCCAAGGTGATCACCGGGCTGTTGCCGCCCTCGAAGGGCCAGATCCTCTTCGAGGGAGAGCCGCTGCCCCCTGAACTGAAGCAGCGGAGCAAGGACCAGCTCCGCCGCATCCAGATGATCTACCAGATGGCCGACACGGCGATGAACCCGCGCCAGACCGTGGGCGAGATCATCGGCCGCCCTCTCGCCTTCTACCACGGGCTGAAGGGCAGGGCGCTCGAGACGCGGGTGGTCGAGCTGCTGGAGCAGATCGAGCTCGACGAGGGCTTCTACGACCGGTTGCCGTCGGAACTTTCCGGCGGTCAGAAGCAGCGCATCTGCATCGCCCGCGCGCTGGCGGCCGAGCCCGAGGTGATCATCTGCGACGAGGTGACGTCGGCCCTCGACCAGATCGTTCAGGAAGGCATCCTGCAGCTTCTGATGCGGCTCCAGAAGGAGAAGGGCATCTCCTACCTGTTCATTACCCACGACATCGCCACGGTGGAGGCGATCTCGGACGAGATCGTGGTGATGTACCAGGGCCGCGTGGTCGAGCAGGGGCTGAAGGATCGCGTCCTCTCGCCCCCGCACCCGGACTACACGGAACTGCTCCTGTCCTCGGTGCCGGAGATGGATCCCGACTGGCTCACCCACCTCCTCGAGGAGCGCGGGGAGGCGGCGGCGACCGACGGCTGAGGCGGCCTATTCCGCCGGCGCGGGCGCCGGGGCGGCCTGCCGCGCGCTCCCGCCGCCGGGCCGGTCCGCCGCCGGATCCACGCGCTTCAGCCGGAGCGCGTTCATCAGCACGAAGACCGACGAGAGCGCCATGGCCCCCGCCGCCAGGGCGGGCGACAGCAGGAGCCCCGTCGCGGGATAAAGCACCCCCGCGGCGACGGGGATGAGGGCGGTGTTGTAGCCGAAGGCCCAGAAGAGGTTCTGCCCGATGTTGCGCATCGTCCGGCGGGACATCTCGAGCGCGGTCGCCACGCCGCCCAGATCGCCGGACATGAGCACGACGTCGGCGCTTTCGATGGCCACGTCCGTGCCCGTGCCGATCGCGATGCCGACGTCGGCATGGGCGAGGGCGGGGGCGTCGTTGATGCCGTCGCCCACGAAGGCCACGCGGCGCCCGCCGGCGCGAAGCTCGTCGATCGCGTCGATCTTGCCGTCCGGCAGGACGCCGGCGATCACGTGGTCGATGCCGGTTTCGCGGGCGATGGCCTCGGCCGTCTCGCGCTTGTCGCCGGTGATCATCGCCACCTCCAGCCCCTGGGCGCGGAGCGCGGCGATGGCGCGCGCGCTGGTGGCCTTCACCGGGTCGGCGACGGCCAGAACCGCTGCGAGCCGCCCGTCCACCGCGGCGAAGAGCGCCGTGCGCCCCCGCGCGGCGAGGCGCGCCTCCTGCTCCGCCAGGGGGCCCGTGTCGATACCCTCGCGCGCCATGAGGCGGTCGGCGCCCACCAGCACGTCGCGGCCCGAAACGCGCGCGCGGATGCCGTGCCCGGCGATCGCCTCGAAACCTTCCGCTTCCGCGAGCGAGACACCCTCGGCGCGAGCGGCGCGCAGGATCGCCTCCGCCACCGGGTGCTCGGAGGAGGCCTCCGCCGCCGCGACGAGGGAAAGCACGTCGTCGCGCGCCATGCCCTCCGCCGTCACGAGGTCCGTGAGCTCGGGCCGCCCTTCGGTGATGGTGCCGGTCTTGTCGAGGGCGACGACCTCCACCCCGCCCAGCGTCTCGAGCGCGGTGCCCTTGCGGAAGAACACGCCGAGCTCGGCCGCGCGGCCGGTGGCGACCATGATCGAGGTCGGCGTGGCGAGGCCCATGGCGCAGGGGCAGGCGATGATGAGAACCGAAACGCCCGCCACCAGCGCCATGGTGAGCGCCGGAGACGGCCCGAAGGCGAGCCATGCGACGACCGTCGCCGCGGCCACCGCCATCACCGCCGGAACGAACCAGAGCGTCACGCGGTCCACGAGCCGTTGCACGGGCAGGCGCGCCGACTGGGCGTCTTCCACCATGCGGACGATCTGCGAAAGCGTGGTGTCCGCGCCGACGCGGGTGGCGCGAAACCGGAAGCTGCCGGTGCCGTTCACCGTGCCCCCCGTCACCGTGTCGCCCGGCCCCTTCGCCACGGGCCGCGGCTCGCCGGTGATCATGCTCTCGTCCACCCGCGCCTCGCCCTCGACCACCTCGCCGTCCGTGGCGATGCGTTCGCCCGGGCGCACGACGAGCACGTCGCCCGGCCGGATCGAATCGACGGAGACCTCCGCCGCCTCGCCGTCGCGGACGACGCGGGCGCTGCGCGGCTGAAGTCCGAGCAGCCGCTCGATCGCGGCCCCGGCGCGGCCCTTCGCGCGGGCCTCGAGGAAGCGCCCCACGAGGATCAGCGTGACGATGACCGCCGCCGCCTCGTAATAGACCGCGCGCACCCCCTCGGGCAGCAGGTTTGGCGCGAAGGTGGCCACGACCGAGTAGAGGTAGGCCGCGCTGGTGCCAAGGGCGACCAGGCTGTCCATGTCGGGCCGGCCGCGCAGGAGCGCCGGGAAGCCCCGGCGATAGAAGCCGCGCCCGGGGCCGGCCAGAACCAGCGTCGTCAGCGCGAACTGCACGAGCCAGCTGGCCTGGTGGCCGATCGTCTGGCCCACGAAATGGTGGATGGCCGGGACGATGTGGCCTCCCATCTCCAGCAGGAAGACCGGAAGCGTGAGGACGGCCGCGAGGATCGCGCGGCGCCGCGTCTCGCGGGCTTCCGCATCCCGGCGGGCGCCGCGGCCTTCGCGCGCGTCCTCGTCCTCGGGCGTCGCCTGGTAGCCCGCGCCGGCGATGGCGCGCACGAGCTCTTCCGTATCCGCTGCGCCCTCGAGGACGGTCGCGGTCGCGGTTCCGGCGGTGAGGTTCACGCGCGCCTCCAGGACGCCCGGCACCTCGGCCAGCGCCTTCTCCACCCTGCCGACGCAGGACGCGCAGGACATGTCTTCCACCGCCAGGCTGCGCGTCTCGGTGCGCGCGGGGTAGCCCGCCGCCTCCAGAGCCTCGGCGGCCGCCTCCGGCGTGGCGGGCGGAGCGATGGCCGCCCGTGCCGTTCCGGCCGCCAGGTTCACGCTCGCGTCAGAGAGGCCGGGCACGGCCTCGAGAGCGCGTTGCACCCGCCCCGTGCATGAGGCGCAGTTCATGCCTTCGACCGTCAGCGTCAGCGACTGCCTGTCCTGCATCGTGCCATCTCCCGAGCGTTTCATGCCCGAGAGATGGGGCTTCCAGTCACGGGAAGGTCAAGCGGTGGCGCTCGGGCCTGCCAGGTTTTCCGCCGGACGGCCCTCAGATCACGGCGTCGAGGGCGCGGCCGAGCTTGTCCACCAGCTCGTCAACGTGAGAGTCGTCGATGATGAAGGGCGGCGCGAGCAGCACGTGATCGCCGTGCAGGCCATCGATCGTCCCGCCCATGGGGTAGCAGATGAGGCCCTCCTCGAAGGCCGCGCCCTTGAGCTTGCGGTGCAGTCCGACGGCCGGGTCGAAGGGCGCCTTCGTCTCGCGGTCCTTGACGAATTCGAGGCCGAGGAACAGGCCGCGCCCCCGGATGTCGCCGACGTTGGGATGCTGCCCGAAGGCGGTGTCGAGCGCGTCTCGCAGCCTCGCGCCCATCACGCGGGCGCGGTCGGCGAGCCCGCCCTCGGTGAGCTTGCCCACGACCACCTCCGCCGCCGCGCAGGCCGTCGGGTGGCCGTTGTAGGTATGACCGTGCTGGAAGAAGCCCGAGCCCGCGACGATCGCGTCGTAGATCTCGCCGGTGCAGAGCGCCGCCCCGATCGGCTGGTAGCCCGCGCCGAGCCCCTTGGCGATGGTGACGATGTCGGGCGCGATCCCTTCCTGCGCGCAGGCGAAGAGGCTGCCCGTGCGGCCCATGCCGCACATCACCTCGTCGAGGATCAGCAGCACGCCGTGGCGGTCGCAGATCTCGCGGATGCGGGCGAAATAGCCCGGCACCGGGGGCACCGCGCCGGCCGTGGCGCCCACCACGGGCTCGGCGACGAAGGCCGCCACCGTCTCGGGGCCGAGCCGCAGGATCTCGGCTTCGAGCTCGTCGGCCACCCGCAGGCCGTAGGCTTCGAGGCTCTCGTCGTCGCGCCGGTCGCGGTAGGCGTAGCACGGCGCGATGTGGCTCGTCTCCACCAGCATGGGCGAGAAGGGCGCGCGCCGCCATGCGTTGCCGCCCGTGGCGAGCGCGCCGAGCGTGTTCCCGTGATAGCTTTGCCGGCGCGCGATCACGCGGTGCCGTTCGGGCTGCCCGATCTCGAGGAAATACTGGCGCGCGAGCTTCAGCGCCGCCTCCACGGCCTCCGAGCCGCCGGAGACGAGATAGACGCGGTCGAGCCCCGGCGGCGCGTGCGCCACGAGCCGGTCCGCGAGCGCCTCTGCGGGCTCGGAGGTGAAGAAGCCGGTATGGGCGAAGGCCAGCGTTTCGGACTGGCGGCGGATCGCCTCGGCCACGTCGCGGTCGCCATGGCCGAGGCACGAGACCGCCGCGCCCCCCGAGCCGTCGAGATAGGCCTTTCCCGTGGCGTCGTAGATGTAGGGGCCCTCGCCGCGCACGGCTGTGGGCGGAAGCGAGCGGGGATTGCGCGGAAAGATGTGGGACACGTGGGCAGACCGCCGGGAGATTGGCTGCGGATGAGGGCACTCGAAACACATGCGCCATCTGTTGACAAGTCGTGAAACGAGGTGAAACAGTCCCTCTTCAGGTCGGCAGCCTTTGGGGGGGCGCTTGCAGGAACCGCTGGATGTCAGGCTCGCCGAGACCTACGGCGCGCTCAGCGCGACGCTCAGGCAGGCGGCAGATTACGTCATAGAGAATCCCGTCGCCGCCACGTCGCGCAGCCTGCGCGCCGTGGCGCAGGAGAGCGGGCTCTCGCCCGCCGCGTTCTCGCGCATGGCGCGCGCCGTGGGCTACGAGAGCTTCGAGGCGCTCCGGGAGGAGATGCGGGACAGCCTCGACCGGCGGATGAACCGGTTCTCGAAGCGGGCGGAGCTGCTTTGCGAGACCCATGCCGGAGGCGCGGGCGATTTCCTCCTGACCTATACCGAGTCCTGCATGGCCAATATCCGGACGCTGGGCGAAACGCTCGACCCGGCGCGCCTGGAGGCGGCGGTAGAGGCGCTCCACGAAGCGCGGCGGGTGGTGCTCGTGGGGGCGCTCGGCTCCACCGGCGTCGTCGAGCACGTGGGCTACATGGCCAATTTCCTCTCCGCCGACTGGACGCTCGCGGCCCGCGCCGGAAGTTCCATGGGCGCGGCGCTCGCCGGGCTCGGGGCGGGAGACGCGATGCTCGTCGTCACCAAGCCGCCCTGCGCCACGAGCTCGCTGCGCGCCGCCGCGCTCGCCCGGGAGCAGGGCGCCGCGGTCGTCGTCGTCACCGACACGCATGCCTGCCCGGCCTTGCCGCACGCGACGCATGCCTTCATCGTGCCCGGGCAGAGCACGAACTTCTTCACCTCCTACACGCCGACGCTGTTCCTGCTGGAGACGATCATGGGGCTGGTGGCGCGGCGGGGCGGCGCGGAGGCGCGGCGCCGGATCGGAGAGGTGGAAGCGCGCAACCGCCGTCTGGACGAAGTCCACGACGGTTGACTGCACCGAAACGACATCAACCAGGAGGGAGACTTCGATGTTCGAGAATGCCAGACTGACGATCGCCGGCGCGGTCGCCGCGGCGCTGATGGCGCCCGCGGCCTTCGCGCAGGATTTCATCACCATCGGCACCGGCGGCGTGACCGGCGTCTACTACCCCACCGGCGGCGCGATCTGCCGGCTGGTCAACAAGGACCGCAAGGACCACGGCATCCGCTGCTCGGTCGAATCCACCGGCGGCTCGATCTACAACATCAACACGATCCGCGAAGGCGAGCTCGAGTTCGGCGTCGCGCAGTCCGACTGGCAGTATCACGCCTACAACGGCAGCTCCCGCTTCGAGGAGGACGGCGCCTTCGAGGAGCTGCGCGCGGTCTTCTCCGTGCACCCCGAGCCCTTCACCGTGGTGGCGCGCGCCGATGCGGGCGTCACGTCCTTCGAGGATCTGAAGGGCAAGCGGGTGAACATCGGCAACCCGGGCTCGGGCCAGCGCGGCACCATGGAAGTCGTGATGGAGGCCATGGGCTGGACCACGGACGACTTCGAGCTCGCCACCGAGCTCAAGGCGGCCGAGCAGTCGGCGGCGCTCTGCGACAACCAGATCGACGCGATGGTCTACACCGTCGGCCACCCGTCGGGCTCGATCCAGGAGGCGACCACCGCCTGTGAGTCCGTGCTTGTCACCGTGGACAACGACGTGATCCGCCAGCTCGTCGAGGAGCGCCCCTACTACCGGATGGCCACCATCCCGGGAGGCATGTATCGCGGCAACCCCGACGACGTGACCACCTTCGGCGTGGGTGCCACCTTCGTGACCTCGGCCGACGTGTCCGAGGACGCCGTCTACACGGTCGTGAAGGCCGTCTTCGAGAACTTCGAGGACTTCAAGGGCCTCCACCCGGCCTTCGCCGTGCTCGAGAAGGCGCAGATGGTGCAGGACGGGCTTTCGGCGCCGCTCCATGCCGGGGCCGAGAAGTATTACCGCGAGGCCGGCCTCATGGAGTGACACGCCGGCGCCGGGGCGCGGGCCCGCCCGCGCCCCGGCATCCCTTGCAACAAGATAACGAGGCCGGCGTGCCCGGCGACGGGGGACGGACGGATGAACCAGAGCCAGGACGCGCGCGGCCCGCTGACCGAGGAGGAACTCCAGGAGCTGGTCGCGTCCAGCGATTCCGGCGCGCGGAACCCGGGCGGCGCGGTCGCGCTGCTGATCGCCGCGGTCGCGCTCAGCTGGTCGGTCTTCCAGGTGCTGCTGGCCTCTCCGCTCGCCAACTACGTCCTGCCGGGCGACATCATCAACAACTCGCGGCAGATCCATCTCGCCTTCGCGATCTTCCTCGCCTTTCTCGCCTATCCCGCCTTCCGCTCGAGCCCGCGCCGCTACGTGCCGATCCATGACTGGCTCATGGCGCTGGTGGGCGCCTTCACGGCACTTTACGGCTACTTCTTCTACGAGAAGATCGTGCAGTCGGGCGGGCTCGCCGACGACACGGACAAATGGGTCGCGCTCGTCGGGCTCGTGCTGCTCTTCGAGGGCGCGCGCCGCGCGCTGGGGCCGGCCATGGCGATCATCGCCACCATCTTCCTGATGTACGTCTTCTTCGGCTCGGGCAGCTGGGTGCCCGAGGTTATCCGCTGGAAGGGCGCCTCGCTCCAGAAGGCGATGAGCCACATGTGGATCACCTCCGAAGGCGTGTTCGGCATCGCGCTGGGCGTCTCCGCGAAATTCGTGTTCCTCTTCGTGCTGTTCGGCGCGCTTCTCGAGAAGGCGGGCGCCGGCAACTACTTCATCAAGATGGCCTTCGGCGCGCTGGGCCACCTGCGGGGCGGGCCGGCCAAGGCCGCGGTCGTGGGGTCCGCCGCCACCGGCCTCATCTCCGGCTCGTCCATCGCCAACGTGGTCACCACCGGCACCTTCACCATCCCGCTGATGAAGCGGGTGGGCTTCACCAGCGAAAAGGCCGGCGCCGTGGAGGTGGCCTCCTCCGTCAACGGGCAGATCATGCCGCCCGTGATGGGCGCCGCGGCCTTCCTGATGGTGGAGTATGTGGGCATCTCCTACGTGGAGGTGATCACCCACGCCTTCCTGCCCGCCGCGATCAGCTACATCGCGCTCATCTACATCGTCCACCTCGAGGCGGTGAAGCAGAACATGCCCACGCTCGGCGACCGGGTGGTCTCGCTCGGGCGCACGATCGGCGGCATGGCCGCGTTCTTCGCCGGGTTCGCGGCGCTCTGCTACGGCGTGCAATTCCCGGTGCGCTGGATCACCGCTCTCGTGCCCGAGGGCGCGGGCTGGGTCCTGTCGGCCCTTCTGTTCCTCGCCTACCTGGCGCTTCTGTGGCTGGCCGCGCAGGGACCCGACCTCGAGCCCGACGATCCGAACTCGGAGGACGTGCGGCTGCCGGTGGTGGGCGAGATCTACAAGTCGGGCCTGTATTACCTGCTGCCCATCGTCGTGCTCGTCTATTTCCTGATGATAGAGCAGAAATCGCCGGGGCTTTCGGCCTTCTGGGCGACGATGCTCCTCTTCGTCATCCTGCTGACCCAGCGCCCTCTCAAGGCGGTGTTCCGCGGTGAAAGCGATCTGGCCGACCGCGCCAAGTGGGGGGTGCTGGACCTCTTTCAGGGACTGATCGACGGCGCGCGCAACATGATCGGCATCGGCCTCGCCACCGCGACGGCGGGCGTCATCGTCGGGACCGTGACGCTCACCGGCGTGGGGCAGGTGATGTCCGAGCTGGTGGAGTTCCTCTCGGGCGGCAACCTCGTGCTGATGCTGGTGATGGTGGCGCTGCTCTCGCTCGTGCTCGGAATGGGGCTGCCCACCACCGCCAACTACATCGTGGTGAGCTCGCTCATGGCGGGCGTGGTCGTGGAGCTCGGCGCGCAGTCGGGGCTCATCGTGCCGCTGATCGCGGTGCATCTCTTCGTCTTCTACTTCGGGATCATGGCGGACGTGACGCCGCCCGTGGGGCTGGCAAGCTTCGCCGCCGCCGCGGTTTCGGGCGGCGACGCGATCCGCACGGGCTTCACCGCCTTCTTCTACTCGCTGCGCACCGTGGCGCTGCCGTTCTTCTTCATCTTCAACACCAACCTCCTTCTGATCGACGTGACCTGGGTGCAGGGGATCATCACGGCCATCGTCGCCACGGTGGCGATCCTCATCTTCACGGCGGGCACCATGGGCTGGTTCGTCACCAGGAACCGGATCCACGAAAGCATCGCGCTCATCCTCATCGCCTTCGCGCTCTTCCGGCCCGACTTCTTCATGGACCGGGTCCAGCCGCCCTTCCGCATGATGGACCCCGCGAACCTCTCGGAGGCGCTCGAGGAGGCCGGGCCGGGCGACGAGATCCGGATCGTCGTCTCGGGCCCGGACTTCGACACCGGCGAGATCGGGGAGACGACGCTGGTCATCCCGGTGGAGCGGGACGCGCCGGGCGAGGAGCTTCTGGGCGAGGCGGGGCTCACGCTCGTGCCGATGGAGGACGGGCGGGTGAGCTTCGAGGAACCGATGTTCGGCACGCCCTTCGCCGAGACCTTCCTCGATTTCGACTTCTACGCCGACCGGCCGATGACCATCGACAGCGTCAAGGCGCCGGCCGACCAGATGCCCAAGGAGCTCATGTTCATCCCGGCGTTCGTGCTGCTCGCCCTTGTGGCGCTTCTGCAGCGCGCGCGCATGACCCGCCAGGAGGTCCCCGCATGACCGGCCCCGTCCTCTGCGCCGTCGACATCAGCAACGAAAACCGCGACCGCCACGTTCTGGAGGTGGCGGCGCGCCTCGCGGAGATGGAGGGCGCGCAGCTCGACGTCATCACCGTGGTGCCCGATTACGGGATGAGCGTGGTCGGCAGCTACTTCGACAGGTCCCATCACGACAAGGCCATGGAGGAAGCCCGCCGGCGGCTGGACGCCCTCGTCGAAAGCGCGCTCGGCCCGGAGGCCAACAAGAAGGTGCGGCACGTCGTGGCCACCGGCAACGCCTATCAGGAGATCCTGCACGTGGCCGAGACGGACGGTGCGCAACTGATCGTCGTGGGCGCTCACAAGCCCGACTTCAAGGACTACCTGCTCGGCCCGAACGCCGCCCGCATCGTGCGCCACTCGCGCTGCTCGGTGCACGTGGTGCGCTGATCCCGCCCGCATGGATCTGCCCTTGGCGGGGCGTTCATGGCATTATCGGGGCGCGGTTCAGGGCATGCTTTCGCCGCCGCCCGCAGGAGCATGACAGGCCGCACGATGGCCGGTGCGCGGCGTCACGATCAGGCGGGCTGGGTTCGGGAGCGTCACGACATCGAGCGGGCAGCCGTAGACCTGCTCCAGAAGGGCCGGCCGGAGAACCTCGCCGGCCGCGCCTTCGCCCGCGACGCGGCCCTCCTGCAGCAGCGTGACGCGATCGGCGAACATGGCGGTGAGCGTCAGGTCGTGCATCACCGCGATCACGCCGCCGCCCGCGCGGGCGTAATCGCGGGCCAGCTCCATCACCTGGAGCTGGTGCGCGATGTCGAGGCTCGCCACCGGCTCGTCGAGGAACAGCCACCTGGGTCCCTCGGGCCCCACCGGCTCCCAGACCTGGGCGAGCACGCGGGCGAGCTGGGCGCGGGCCTGCTCGCCGCCCGAGAGTTCCTGATAGTGCCGGCCCTCGTAGCCCGCAAGGTCCACCCGCGCGAGCGCGGCGCGGGCGCGCGCGATGGCCCCGGCGCCCGCCTCGCCGCCCGCCTCGGCGCCGAGGCGCACCACCTC
>CAZPCU010000029.1:0-12076 GCA_964585075.1 uncultured Rhodobacterales bacterium | reverse complement strand
GTTACGGGATCAGCTGGGGCGTCATGGGCGCGGCGGAGTTCTGCCTCCACGCCGCCCGCGCCTACGGGCTCGACCGCAAGCAGTTCGGCAAGCCCATCGCCCAGACCCAGCTCTTCCAGAAGAAACTCGCCGACATGGAGACCGAAATCGCGCTCGGCCTTCAGGCCTCGCTCCGCGTGGGCCGGCTCATGGACGAGGCCAACGCCGCGCCCGAGATGATCTCGCTCGTCAAGCGCAACAATTGCGGCAAGGCGCTCGAGATCGCCCGCCACGCCCGCGACATGCATGGCGGCAACGGCATCAGCTCGGAGTTCCAGGTGATCCGGCACATGCTGAACCTCGAGACGGTGAACACCTACGAGGGCACCCACGACATCCACGCGCTGATCCTGGGCCGCGCCATCACCGGGCTGCAGGCCTTCGTCTGAGGCGCCCCGCCGCGCGCCCGGACGGGCGCGCCCGGTGAAGGCGCGGCGCGCGGAACGCGCGCCTCCGCCGGGTCAGGGCAGGATCGCGAGCCAGAGCCAGGCGGTGAAGACCGACGCGGCCGTGCCGATCAGCACCGAGGACGCCGCGACGCGGCGGGCGCGGCCGTACATGTCGGCGAAGATGTAGGTGTTCACGCCGGGCGCCATGGCCGCCGTGAGCACCGCCGAGCGCAGCCCCGCCTGCGACAGCCCCGTCGCCTGCCCCATCGCCCAGACGAGCGCCGGGTGCAAGAGCAGCGAGACCGCGGCGACGAAGGCGATGGTGCGCAGATCGCCCTCCGGGCGGTAGCGGTAGAGCACGCCGCCCAGCCCGAACAGCGCGGCGGGCAGCGCCGCGCGCACCATGAGGTCGATCGCGTCGGCCAGGGGAAGCGGCAGCGCGAACCCGGAGAGGTTCACGGCGATGCCCGCGAGAATCCCGAGGATGAGCGCGTTCTTCAGCATGGCGCGGAGAACCTCCGCCGGCAGCCGGCCCAGCGCCGTCCCGGCCCGGCGCGCGCGCACCAGCTCCATCGCCATGATGCCGAGCGCGTAGCAGAAGGGCGAGTGAAGCGCGATGATCGCGTAGTTGCCGGCGAGCGCCTCCGGGCCGTAGGCGCGTTCCGTGATCGGCAGGCCGAGGAGCAGCGAGTTGGAGAAGAGGCAGCAGAAGCCGATCGCCACCGCCTCCTCCCAGTCCCGCCCGAAGAGGAAGCGCGCGCCGAGGAACCCCGCGAGGAACCCCGCCGCGGCCCCCGTGTAGAAGCTCGCGAGGAGCGCCGGGTCGAAGCCCTCCCGGAGGTCGAGCGTCGCCAGGGCGCGGAACAGCAGGCAGGGCAGCGCGAATCTCTGGGTGAAGACCATGAGCCCATCCACCGCGCTCTCGGAGAAGAGGCCCCGCCAGACCGCCGCGTAGCCGAAGCCGATCACCAGGAAGACCGGCAGGACGACCCCGATCAGCGCCTGCACGGGCGCCTCCGGGCCGCGCGGCGCCGTGGGGCGGGCTGCGCGGTCACAGCGGGTAGCGGATCACCATCCCGTCATGGGCGGGGGTGACGTTGGCGGGGGTGTCCCGGTCCACCTCGGCGTGGTCCATGTCGATGTGCATGTTGGTGAGCACCGCCCGGGCGGGCCGGGCGCGCCCGATCCAGTCGAGCGCGAGATCGAGATGGGCGTGTGTCGGGTGCGGCGCGCGCCGCAGCGCGTCGAGAATCCAGCAGTCGAGGCCCTCCAGCACCGGCCAGGCGTCGTCGTAGATCTCCGCCACGTCGGGCAGGTAGGCGAGCGGGCCGATCCGGAAGCCGAGCGCGTCGATCGTGCCGTGGCCCACGCGGAAGGGCGTGAAGGCGAGCGCGCCCCCCGCCCCCTCGATCTCGAACGGCCCGTGGATCGTGTGCATGTCGAGGATCGGCGGATAGGGGCTGTCCTCGGGCTGCACGAAGGCGTAGCCGAAACGCGAATAGAGGTCGTTCTGCGTGTCGCCGTCGGCCCAGACCGGCAGGCGGCGGCGCATGTTGAAGACGATCATGCGCAGATCGTCGATGCCGTGGACGTGATCGGCGTGGGCGTGGGTGTAGACCACCGCGTCGAGCTCGCCCACGCCGGCGTCAAGGAGCTGCTGGCGCAGATCGGGCGAGCTGTCCACGAGCGCGCGCGTCGTGCCCGCGCCCGTCTCGCGCTCCACGAGAAGCGAGCAGCGCCGGCGGATGTTCTTCGGGTTCGACGGGTCGCAGGCGCCCCAGTGCCCCCCGAGCCGCGGCACGCCGCCCGAGGATCCGCAGCCCAGGATCGTGAAGCGCAGCTCTCCGCTCACGCGGCCGCCTCGTAGGCGGGCACGCGGTCGAAGAGGCGTTCGAAATTGGCCTCGGTGCGCGCGGCGAACGCCGCGTAGTCGAGCCCGAAGAGCTCCGCGCCCGCCTTGGCGGTGTGCACCACGTAGGCCGGTTCGTTCCGCTTTCCGCGATGGGGCGGCGGCGCGAGATAGGGGCTGTCGGTCTCGACGAGGATGCGGTCGAGCGGCGCCGCCGCGAAGATCTCTCGGAGCTCCGTGGATTTCGGGAAGGCGGCGATCCCCGACATCGAGAGGTAGAAGCCGAGGTCGAGCGCCGCGCGGGCAAGCCCCGCGCCCGACGAGAAGCAGTGCATCACGCATTTGTAGGGCTTGCGCGCATGCCCCTCGGCGAGAATCCGCGCCATGTCGTCATCGGCGTCGCGGGCATGGATGATCAGCGGCAGCCCCGTCTCCTGCGCCGCCTCGATATGGATGCGCAGGCTTTCCTGCTGCGCCTCGGCGCTTTCGGCGGTGTAGTGATAGTCGAGGCCGCTTTCGCCGAGTCCCACGCATTTCGGATCCTCGGCGAGGGCCACGAGCTCCTCGAGCGTCGCCATCGGCTCCTCGGCGGCGCTCATCGGGTGGGTGCCCGCGGCGTAGAAGACGCCCTCATGGGCCGCGGCGATGGCCCGCACCTCCGGCAGGGTCCGGAGCTTCGTGCAGATCGTCACCATGCGGTGCACGCCCGCGTCGCGCGCCCGCGCGACGACGGCGTCCAGCTCCTCGGCGAGTTGCGGGAAATCGAGGTGGCAATGGCTGTCGGTGATCCTCGGCGCGACGCCCATGCTGCACGCTCCCTGCCCTTGCTGCCTGCCGGTGCGGGCGGGTTCGCGCGAGCTACCGCGCCGCCTGCCCTGCGATCCTGTGCACCGTATCTAGGATGAGCGTCGCGGGGTCAAGATTGACGGCCCGGCCGTGCCGGAGCCGCGCGCCCAGGGCCTGCCCGAGCTCGGCCCAGCCCCGCCCGGCGGCCATGTCGGGGGCCAGGCGGGCGAGCGTCGCGGCCTCTCCGGGCACGGCTTCGGGGGGCGGCGCGCCCGTGGCCCCGGTCCGCGCCAGGCGCAGGAGCGCGAGGTCGAGAAGCTCGATCAGCAAATCGCGCACGGGCTCCGCCCCGCGGCCCGCCGCCCGCTCCGAAAGTGCCAGCGCCGCGCCGCGGTCGAGGCGCGGCAGGCTGTCGAGCACGCGCAGGAGATCGCCGTAGAGCGTCACCCCGCCCAGCGAGGAAAGACGGAGCGCCGCCCCGACCGACCCGCCCGAGAGCTCCGCGAGCGCCTGCGCCTCTTCCGGCGCGACCGCCACGCCCGCCTGTTCGAGCGCCGCGCGCATGTCCTCGGGCGCGAGCGGCAGGAGACGGAGCTCACGGCAGCGCGAGCGGATGGTCGGCAAGAGCCGCGCCGGCTGATGCGCCACCAGCAGGAGCGCCGCCCGCGGCGGCGGTTCCTCGAGAAGCTTGAGAAGCGCGTTGGCGGCGTTCACGTTGAGATCGTCCGCCGCGTCCACGATCACCACGCGCCGCCCTCCCTCCGCGGCGGAGAGCGAGAAGAAGCCCTTGAGCTTGCGGACCTCGTCCACCCGGATCTGGGCCGAGAGCGCCTTGCCGTCGTCCCGCGGGCCGCGGCGCAGAAGGAAGAGCCCCGGTTCCGACAGCGCGGCCACCCGCCGCGCCACCGGGTGATCGGCAGGCACGGCGAGGCTTTCGGGCGCGGGGGGCGCGTCTCCGAAGAGGCCGCCCTCCTGCTCTGAAGGCTGGCTCAGCAGGAAGCGCGCGATGGCCCAGGCGAGCGTGGCCTTGCCCACGCCCTGCGGGCCGGTGAGCATCCAGCCATGGTGCAGGCGGCCCGAGGCGTAGGCGTCGAGGAAGGCGCGCTCCGCCCCATCCTGCCCGAAGAGCCGCGGCGTCTCGCGCGGGTGCGGCGCGCCCTCGACGCGGTCGGGCTCGGGAAGATCCACCTCGGCGCTCATGCGCCGGCCGCCCCGGCCACCCGCGCGGCCACCTCTTCCGGCGTGCCCGCCCCGTCCACCACGCGGAACCGCGCCGGGGCCTCGGCCGCCAGGTCGAGGAAGGCCTGCCGCATCCGCCCCTGCATCTTCACGCCGAACGCCTCGAAGCGGGCCTCCTCGCCGCCGCGGGCCCCTGCCCGCGCGAGCCCCGCCTCGGGATCGATGTCGATCAGGATCGTGAGGTCGGGCTCCCGCCCGATGGTCATCTCGTGCAGCCGGTCCACGAGCCGGCGCAGGTCGCCCCGCGTCACCCCCTGGTAGACGCGGGTGGAATCGGCGAAGCGGTCGCAGACCACCGTCGCGCCGCGTGCCAGCGCGGGCTCGATCGTGCGCTCCAGGTGATCCCGGCGCGCGGCGGTGAAAAGCAGGATCTCCGTCTCCGCCGACCAGCGCGCCGGATCGCCGGTGAGCAGAAGCCTGCGGATCTCCTCCGCCCCGGGCGAGCCGCCCGGCTCCCGCGTGAGCACGACCTCGGCACCGCCCTCGCGCAATCGCTCGGCCAGGAGCCGCGCCTGGGTGGACTTTCCCGAGCCGTCGATGCCCTCGAGGGTGATGAAGCGGCCCGGCGCGGCGGAGACGCTCAAAGCGCCTGGCCCGCGCGCTCGCTCAGCCGCGCCACGAGCAGCCGCGCGGCGAGCTGCACCCGCTCCACGAAACCGCCCTGCGCGACGTCGCGGTCCGCCACCAGCGGCACGCGGGTCTCGGGCAGCCCCTCGGGCCGAAGGATCAGCTCGCCCAGGCGCTCGCCCTTCGCGACGGGCGCCTCGACCGGGCTCTCGAACACGGCCTCCCCTTCCACGCGGTCCTGCGCCACCGCGGGCACCAGGATCTCGCGGCTCTCGCCCGCGACGAGGCCCACGGTTTCCTCCGCGCCGAGCCACACCTCGGCCTCGGCCACGACCGTGCCCGCCTCCACCACGTCCCGGGCGACGAACTGCCGGAAGGCCCAGTTCAGGATCCGCTGCGACTCCTCGGACCGCACCTCGCGGGTGGGCAGCCCCGTGACGACGAAGGTGACGCGCCGGTCGCCCTGCACCGCCGAGCCCACGAGGCCGAAGCCGGCCTCCTGCGTGTGGCCGGTCTTGATCCCGTCCGCCCCGACGCCGAGGCCCAGAAGCGGGTTGCGGTTGAAGTGGTTGGACGGCACGCGCCCGTCATACTCGAACTTCTGCTCGGCGAAGTAGGTGTAGAATTCCGGGAAATCGGTGATGAGCCGCGTGGCGAGGATCCCGAGATCGCGCAGGCTCATGCGGTGGTCGGGATGCGGCCAGCCGCTGGCGTTGACGAAGTTCGACTGCGTCATGCCGAGCATCTCGGCGCGCTCGTTCATAAGCCGCGCGAAGGCCTCCTCGCTCCCGGCGAGCCCTTCCGCCACCACGACCGTCGCGTCGTTGCCCGACTGCACGACGATCCCGCGGATCAGCTCCTCGGCGGTCGGCCGGTCGGTGGTCTTGAGGAACATCGACGAGCCGCCCATCGACATCGCGCGCTCGGAGACGTCGAAGCGCGTCTCCAGCGTCACGCTCTCGACGTTCCGGATCGCCTCGAAGAGCATGTAGAGCGTCATCAGCTTCGACATGGAGGCCGGCGGCAACGGCTCGTCGGCGTTCTTGGCCATGAGCACCGTGCCGGTATTGTGGTCGTAGACATAGGCCGCGCCGGCCTCGGTCTCGAAAGCCTGCGCCGGCAGGGCGAGGCAGAGCGCGGCGGCGAGGCCCGCGGCGGCGCGGAGAATCGTTCGGACACACATCGGCGGCATCCCCCTGTCGTCTCCCGTCCGGTCAATCTCTCACGGCATAGGCGTCGGTGAAGCCCGCCGCCTTCACGATCTCGAGAATTTCGGCGCGCTCGCCCGCGCTCGCCGCCGGCCCCACGAGCACCCGCCAGAAGGTCTTGCCCTGGCTGGTCTGGCGCCGGAGTTCGGGCGCGAGGCCCTGCTGGCGCATGGCGGTGGCGGTGTCGCGCGCGTTCTCCTCCATGCTGAAGATCCCGATCTGCACGTAGGGCCGCTCGAGACCTCCTGACGGCGCGGGCGCGGGCGCGGGCGGCTCCGGCGGCGGGGCCGCGCTGGCCTCCTCCACAGGCGTCGTCGCCGCGGCCGCGCCGTTCTCGTCGAGGGCGGCGGCGGCGGCCTCCACCGGGTCGAGGGGCGCGGCCTCGACCTCGGCCGGCGCGGCCAGCGTCTCGGCATCGCCCGGCGGTGTCTCCTGCGGCGCCTCTTTCGAGGCGGTCTCGCGGCGGAGCGCCACCACCTCGAGGCGCGCGGGCTGCCCGGCCAGCATCCCGAGCGCCGCCGCGGCGTCCGAGGAGACCTGAAGCTTCGGCCCCGGGTTCTGCCGCTCGCGCCGGAAAAGCGCGCCGATCACGTCCCGTCCGTTCGCGGTGTTGCGTATGATCACGCGCTCCGGCTCGTCCACGTCCGGATGCGCGATCCAGACGCCGCCGAGGGAGGGCCGCCCGTCCCAGAGCCCGGCCTCCGACACCTGGAAGACCTCCGGCGCCTCCACGTCCCGCTCGACGAGCTTCGCGGACCGGCGCTCCCCGCCGGTGTCGGAGGCCGCCGCGCCCTCCTCCCGCGGCGCCGGGAACCCGAGGCCACCCTCCTCGCCGCAGCCCGCGAGCACGAGCGCGAAGACGAGCGCCAGCGCCGCCCCGGCGCTTCGGACGCGGCGCGCGTGATCTGCCGGTGTGATGATCATCCCATGCCCCTTGCCTGCCAGCGCGGCCGGTTTGTTCCCGGTCCTTGCTCCCGCCTGCGCGGGCGCCCCGCGCAGCGCGATCATAGCGCGGGGCCGGACGCATGGAAAGACCGCGCCGCGCCACCGGCGGAAACCCCCGCCCCCGCGGCCTTGCCGATTCCCGCCCCGCGGGCTACGGCTTGCCCGGCCGGAGGAGTGGCAGAGCGGTCGAATGCACCGGTCTTGAAAACCGGCGTGCGCGAGAGCGTACCGTGGGTTCGAATCCCACCTCCTCCGCCAAAGCCTTCCGTAGCGCGCTGATCTGCAAGGGAAAATCCGAGGCCCTCGGTTTCTAGGGGCCTAATTAGGGGCCTACGATTGCGGGCTTGGAAAGGCCCGCCGCCGGGGCCTCGAGGATTGCGCGCCGCGGCGGGGAGGAAGCCGCCCGCGCGCGCTCGGGGTTGCTGACGGGACTCGCCGAGTGAACCGGGGCGCTTCGCTGCCGAAAGCTGGGGCGCCCGCCCAATCTGGATACCGCGCCGGATACCCGCTGCGCGGCCCTGACGCTGGCGACACATCGAGCCTCGCCCCCCCGCATATGGAGGGGCCGCGGAAGGCCCCAAAGCTGGGGCGGAGCGGGGCGCTGTGGCCGCCTCTCGCCCTCGCCGGTAGGGGGATAGCCGAAAATCGAAGCGGCGCTCTAGACCCCCTCACAGGCGCGCTACGGGCGCGGCTTCTCGCCGAGCAGCCGGGTGAGCTCCTCGGGCGGCAGGTCGGCGGGGTCGATCCGCCGGCCTTCCGAGGCCGCGCCGAAGGTGCCCAGCGTCGTCCGCTCGCGGTGCGCGGCGCAGGCGGCCCGGAATAGCAGCGCCTCGCCGCGGGCCGGATCGCCCGGCAAGGTGCCGGGCGCCTGCATGGCGCTGCCGCGCTTAGCCATCAGATCGCGGCCCCGTTGAGCCGCACGCGGCCCGTGGTCTCGCCGGCGCCGCTGCCCACGGGGAGCACCGCCACGCCGATCAGCGTGTTGTCAGTCGAGGTCGTGGTGCAGCGCGAGGCGCCATCGTCCCAATAGACCTTGGCGCCCACGGCCCAAGCCTGCGAGCCGGCTTTCGGCAGATCGAAGACGCCCTCGAGGACGAGGGTGCCCTGATCGCCGCTGGCGATATCGCCCTCGGCCACGCCGAAGATATCGCCCTGAAGCACGCCGTCGCCGCTGGTGATGTCCGCGCTGGCCGTGATGGTGAGCCGGCTTCCCTGCGCGATGAAATTCCGCATCGTCTCGCTCCGCTGAATGAAGGGAAGGGGAAGGCGCGGCCCAGGCGGGCCGCGCCGCTAAGCCGCCGATCACGACGACGAGCCGGGGTTCTTGACCCACGAGCGCCAATCGACCCAGCCCGCGCCGTAGTCCATGCGGGCGCGGACCTCCACGCCGTCCACGTTGAAGCCGAGCCGCGTCTCGATGTTCAGGCCCTCGCTGCCTTCGAGATAGGCGAACTCAAGGCCGTCATGCATCGCCGGATCGGCCACCAGATACCACGCATCGGGATCGGTGAGGCGCGGCTCGCAGACGACGCGGAGCCGCCCGGCGAAGGGGTTGGTCGCGTCCGGCGCCGCCGCGGTGATCTCGGCGACAAGCTGCTCGGCCATCGTCTCGCGCTCGGGGCCGACGACCAGAAAGGCCGGCGCGGCGCCGATGGTCGTGCCCTGCGGCCCGGTCTGCGCGCGCATCATCGCCCGCGCGGCGCCCACGTCCGAGACCGTGATGAGCGTTCCGGCCGCGACGAGGTTGCCGTGGGCCGACGAAAAGACCGCGTTGCCGTCGCTCATCTGCGGGTTGCTCTCGACAAGGCTCGCCAGCACCGAAGCCTCGCGGTCCACCGCCGCGTTGGCGAACATCCGCGGCAGGCGGTCGAAAGCGCCGAGATCGTCGTTGACGATGGCCTGGCGGCTGAGCGCGACGATCTTGCCGTAGGTGTCGAGGGCGTAGGACTCGGCGGCCTCGGAGATCGAGCCGTATTCGAACTCGCTCGTCTCGGTTTCGAGCCGCTCGAGGCGCGGCCCCTCGCCGGCGGCGATGACCTGCTTCTGGCGGAAGTCGCGGGCGCCGGTCTCGCGCGCGACCGCCTTGAGGGCGGGCGGCGCGGCCTCGTAGAGCCGCCGCAGGTTGCGGTTCAGCGCGTTGCCGAGGATTGCCGGGAAATCCGAGGTCGTGTGCGCGCCGCCCAGCGCCCTCGTGACCAGATGATCCGCCGACAGGCCGCGCGTCCGCACGCCGCGGATTTCCAGCACGTCGCGCGCGATTTCGGGAAGGCTGCGATGCGCGAACTGCCGCGCGGCGGGCGAAAGCTGGTGGCGCGGATCGAGGCGGGCGTAGATCGCCTCGCCGGCCGCTTCCGCGAGGAAGGCGGGATCTTCGAGGCTGCGGTGGCGGTAGGCGCTCGGCGCCGGCTCGGTGCGGCGCGCGCCCGCGGCGTCCTGCTCGGCCAGGGCGTCGAGCACCGCCGCGCGGGCGGCGTCGAGGGGCGTGCCGTCCTGGATCATGTCGGCCGCGAGATCGGTGAGGCCGTGCCGCTGGCACAGGCTCGTGATTTCGCTCACCCGCTGGCGCTCCTCGAGCACATCGGGCGAGGCGGTCTGGACGGCCGGCGCGGCGCGCTGGCCTTCGGTGGTGGGGGTGTCTTCGGGCATGGGCTGCTCCATCGGAAGGTTGCGGAAATGCGCCCCGGCGTCGGCCGGGATCGCCACGATGCTGACTTCGCGCGGGGTCCAGGCGCGCGCGATGCGGACGGTCTGCCCGTCTTCCTCGGTCTCTTCCCAGCGCTCGACGGAATAGCCGACGCTGAGCGAGCGGATCGTCCCGTCGCGGATCGAGCGGAAGACCGCCCGGCCAGCCTCGGTGTCGCGGAAGCGAAGGCGCGCGTGGATCGCGCCGCCGCGCCGCTCGGCGTGCTCGACCACGCCGAGAATGTCGCGCGTGGCGAAGGTCGAATGGCTGTCGAGGACCGGCCCGCCCGGAAGCGCGGACAGGTCGGCGCCGTCGAGGTCGAGCCGCTCGATGTATTCCATCCCGCCGAAGGTGCGGCGCGGCACATCGGCGCCGGTCGAGACGACCGCCTCGACCGTCCGGGCCTCGGCGTCGGCGGTCGAAGGCTCGCCCGGCGCGAGGCGCGTGAGAAGCTGGATGGCGGCGTCGTCAGGCATGGCGGCGGCTCCGGCTTGTGGCTTCGGAAGGCGCGGCGGCGGCGACGGCCGCGGGGCGCTCGAGGATGCGGGCGGCGATCCGGCGCAGCACCGCGCCGAGGTTGATCGTCAGAAAAATCGGTTGGCGGTCATAGGTTTCGGCGCAGCGGCGGGCGAGCGCAGCGTCCACCGCGAACGGCCCTTCGGCGATCTCGACGGCCCAGCCCTCGCCCTCGCGGGCGCAGACGCCGAAGGCGTCGGCGGCGACGGCCGCGCGCAGCGCCTCGGGATCGCCCGGCGGCACGGCCTCGAGCGCGGCGAGGCGCGGCGCCATTTCCTCGGCGAGCGCCAGGGCGAGCGCGTCGTCGCCCGTCTGCGACTTGATCGCGTGGTGCAGCGCGATGGTCGCAGCCTCGGCGGCCGAGAAGGCCCGCCAGCCTTCCGCGTGCTCGAGGTCGAAGAGGCCCGCCCGGATGCGCGAGCGGAGCGTCTCGGGCGGTGCGCCCGCGATCCGGGCCACGTCTCCGAGACGAAGCCGGATGGCGGGCGCGGGCGCCACGGATGCGGGACTGGATGCGGTCGACATGCCCTTATCCTGCCACGCGCGGCCCCGTGGCCCGAAACCGCTTTGCCCTGATTTCCGTCACGCGCTGCCGGCCGGCGGCTCGGTCTCGAGGCGCTGGGCGAGCGCGCCGTGCCGCTCGATCTGCGCGGCTGTCTCGCGGAACGAGCGCGCCGCGGCCTCGGGGCCGAGAAGCGCGCTGGCGAGCCGCCCGGAAGCGGCCAGGAGCGCCGCGATCATGATCCGGTCCGGGAGATCGTGCTCGGCGGCGGCGAGCGCGATGTGGTCCACGATGCTGTCTGTCGCCTTGACGGCCAGATCGGCGGCCTCGGCGTCGGGGGTCGGGTGGTCAGTCATGGTCTTTCCTCCTTCGGGGTTGGGGTTGCAGCGGCGGCGCGCGCGGTCACGGCCTCGATGACGCGGCGTGGCACGGTGTGCCCATGCAGCGCGCAGGCGATCAGGTAGGCGGTGCGAAAATCCTCGCGGTCATATCCGAGGTCGTTGTCCCGCGATCCCTTGCGGCAGATATGCTCCGGCCACGAGTAGCCCTCGCCGTGCTCGGTCAGTCGATCCGCAGGGATGCTGTAGCGGCCATCGCGGCGCTCGATCCCGAAGGCGGTCACGGCCCAGGTGCGGCCCAGCCACCAGACCGGATCGAGGCCGCGGTCGCCGGACCTTTCCTCGCGGTCGTGCAGGATCGGGCCGAGGTGCCGCTCGGGCGGCGGCGGCGCGGGCAAGCCGGCCCATCGGCTCGCAGAAACGAAAAGGCTTCCTGGGCTATCGTCACGCATCTGATTTCCTCCTTCCGGGTGAGTTGCAGCGGCGGCGCGCGCCTCGCGCGCCAGCGCCTCGAGAAGCGCCAGGGCGGCGGGCAGGTCGAGCGGCACGCGCGCCACTTCCTGCCCGGATCGCCAGACGCAGAGCACGGGGCCGGGGCGGACGGCCGCGATCAGCCCTCGGCCGGCCATCAGCCGCGCCTCCACGGATCGGCCTGAACCCGCCGGATGCTGTCGGGCAGGACCGTCCGGTCATACTGATCGAGGCCCTGTTGCACGACCGCCGCCGCGACTCGGCCGCTCGTTTCCTCGACCGCCGCGCGCCAGTTGCCGCCCTCGTCCACGAAGACCCGCACATCGACCTGCCCGCCCGCGCGGCCGCGGTTATACTCGCGGGTCTCGCGGCGATTGAGCACCCGCTCGCCGGTTTGCAGGATCGTCGGAACCTCGTCCGAGCGAAGCGCCATGCCGCCGTTGTGCAGCCTGGGCGCGCCGGCGAAGGCGAGCGCGGGCACGCGCCGCCGCATGAGCGCCTGCCCGACCATGCCGCCCTTGTGGCTCACGTCGAACAGGCCGCC